>NZ_JAZGQL010000002.1:0-155334 GCF_036421995.1 Plantactinospora veratri | reverse complement strand
GGGGGCGCCCCGACCCCCCGCCCGCGCCGCGCCCCCCCCCGCCCCCCCCCACCCCCCCCCCCCCCCCCCCCCCCCACGCCGGTTGCCGCGAGCGATGCCGGGCGCCATTCCGTGGCCGCGGCTGGGTCGTCGTCAATCTCGCCATTCCCCGGGCGTTCGCGGTGAACCGGCGGCCGCAATCGGGCGCGGCCGGCTCAAGGCACCGGTTCGCGTCGCCGCGTTATTCGGCGCGCTTCGGCCGGGCCGGGCGCTTCTTGCCATAGAGCCAGGCGTCGAAGAAGGCGTCCAACTGCTGGCCGGAGACCCGTTCGGCGACCGCCACGAATTCTTCGGTGCTGGCGTTCGCGTCCTTCTTCTCCGCTGCCCAGGTGCGCAGCAGCTTGAAGAACGCGTCGTCGCCAATGGTGACCCGCAGCGCGTGCAGCGTCATGCCGCCGCGCTGGTACACCGACTCGCTGAAGATGTTCGCCGCGCCCGGCCTACCCGGCGGGAGCTGCCACACCGACTTGTCCATCTGCTGGTAGCGCACGTCGAACGCCTGCTGGGCCCGCTGCCGGCCGGAGCGTTCCGCCCAGAGCCACTCGGCGTACGTGGCGAAGCCCTCGTTGAGCCAGATGTCCTGCCAGCTCTTCAGCGCCACACTGTTGCCGAACCACTGGTGCGCCAACTCGTGCGCCACCACCTCGTTGCGGGCGTTCGGTCCGAAGAAGACGGAGGCGTAGACGGGGCGACTCTGCGTCTCCAGGGCGTACCGGATTCGGTCGTCCGCGACCACCACCCCGCCGTACGCCTCGACCGGGTACGGGCCGAAGAGCGTCTCCAGGTAGTCGGCGACCTTGGTGGTGCTGGCCATGGCCGTGTCGGCGGCACCCCTGCGCACCGAGTCGGCCACCGCCGTATAGAGCGGCCGCCCCTTGTGAGTGCCGGTCTTCACCCGGTACCTACCGATCACCAGCGTGCTCAGGTAGCTGGCCATCGGCGTGCTCTCCGACCACTTCCAGGTGGTCCAGCCGGCGTCGACGGTACTGCCGCCCGGGGTGCCGTTGCTGATCGCCACCAGCCCCTTCGGCACGGTGATCTCGAAGCTGTAGGTCGCCTTGTCCACCGGGTGGTCGTTCACCGGGAACCAGGTGCTCGCCGACTCCGGCTGACCGAGCGCGATCGCGCCGTCGGTGGTGTGCAGGAAGCCGCCGTCGCCGAGGTCCTTGTTGCGCAGCGGTGCGGGCTTACCGTCGTACGCGATCACCGTGCTGAACCGGGTGCCGGTCGGCAGCCCTTTCGCCGGGGTGACCACCAGTTCGTTGCCCTGCCGGGCGGAGGTCGCCGGTGCGCCGTCCACGGTGACCGACCGTACGGTGAGGCCGGCCAGGTCGAGGTTGAACCGGGCCAGGTCGGCGGTGGCGCTCGCCGAGACCGTCGTCGTGCCGCTGAGCTGGTCGGCCTTGGGGTCGTACCGGACCTTGATCTCGTACCGGTCGACGTCGTAGCCGGCGTTGCCGTACGTGGGGAAGTAGTCGTCGCCGACACCGTCCGCACCCGGCTGGAAGTTGTAGCTGGGGGTGGCGGAGGGGGTCGGGCCGGGCGGCACCGCCGCCTTCTCCGGATCGCCCTGGCAACCGGTCAGGCCGAGTGCGCCGGCCACCACCATCCCGACCGCCGCCCGATACCGCCGCCTCGTCGTCATCTGCACCAATCCCGTGAGTGATCCCTGACGCGACCTGCTGCGCCGTGGTGGACCGTGACCCTACCGCCGGCGATTCGCTACGGGCATCCGGGTTACCGGCCGGTGCGATCGGGCGTACCGCCGATCGCCTAGCCAGGCCAACGCGTTCAGGGAACGGGTGGTGCGGTGGTGCCGGAGAGCCAGGCGTCGAACAGTGGACGCAGTCGCTTCCCGGAGACCCGCTCGGCGTGCGCGACCAGGTCGTCGGTGGTCGCGTTGCCGTCCCGCCGCTGCGCCGTCCAGCTCGTCAGGATCCGGAAGAACGGCTCGTCGCCGACCGTACGCCGCAGCGCGTGCACGGCCAGCGCACCGCGCTTGTAGACCGCCCGGCTGAAGATCTCCGACCGGCCCGGGTCCAGCGCCGGCTCCGCCCAGTCGGTGCCGGCGTACTCCTGCTCGAACATGGTCTGCACGCTCGGCCCGCCGTCGTGCTCCGTCCACAGCCACTCGGCATAGCTGGCGAAGCCCTCGTTGAGCCAGAGGTCGCTCCAGCGCCGGATCGAGACGCTGTCGCCGAACCACTGGTGCGCCAGCTCGTGCGCCACCACCTCCAGGTTCGGGCCGGTGGCGAAGAACGCCGGGCCGTACACCGGGCGGGACTGGGTTTCCAGGGCGTACCCGATCCGGCTGTCGGCGACCGCGATCCCGCCGTACGCCTCGAAGGGGTACGGGCCGAACCGGCTGGCCAGGAAGTCGACGATCTCACCGGTACGGGCCAGTGACCGCTCCGCCGGTCCGTCCACCGGCAGGCCCTCGGCGATCGCGGTGACCAGCGGCTTGCCGGCGTGCGTACCGGTGCTGACCCGGTATTTCCCGATCACCAGCGTGACCAGGTAGCTGGCCATCGGGGACCGCTCCGCCCAGCGCCAGGTGGTCCAGCCGGCGTCGGTGGTGCTGCCGCCCGGGGTGCCGTTGCTCAGTGCCGCCAGCCCCTCCGGCACGGTCGCCTCGATCTGGTAGGTCGCCTTGTCCAGCGGATGGTCGTTGACCGGGAACCAGGTGCTTGCCGACTCCGGCTGGCCGAGCGCGATCGCACCGTCCGAGGTGTGCAGCAGCCCACCGCTGCCCAGCTCCGGGCTGGTGATCGGGGCCGGCTTGCCGGAGTAGCGCACCCGTACCCCGAACCGCCTGCCCTTGCCGAGGCCGGTGGCCGGGGTGACCACCAGCTCGGTGCCGGTCCGGGCGTGCTCGGCGTCGACGCCGTCGACCTGCACGGACGAGACGGTCAGCCCGGCCAGGTCGAGGTTGAACCGGGACAGGTCCTGGGTCGCGGTCGCCTCGATGCCGGCGTCGCCGGTCAGCTCGTCGGTCGCCGGGTCGTACCTGACCTGGAGGCGGTAGCTGGCGACGTCGTAGCCGCCGTTGCCGTAGGTCGGGAAGTACGGGTCGCCGACCCCGGGCGCACCGGGGCGGAAGCCCTCGGTCGGCCGGTCGTCCCGGCGGGTGCCGGTGCAGCCGCCGGTCGAGAGCAGCACCAGCAGCGTCACCAGTACGCCGGCCAACGCCGGCCGCCCCGGCCTGATCATCACGCCTCCGCGATCACGGTCGCGGCTACCGGTCGAGGACGAGTCCCACCTTCTGGAACTCCTTCAGGTCCCGGTAGCCGCACTTGGCCATCGCCCGGCGCAGCCCGCCGAACAGGTTCAGTTGGCCCTCCGGGTCGTCCGACGGCCCGTAGAGCAGTTTCTCCATCGAGCCGAGCGGCTCGTCGGCCACCCCGTAGGCGCCGCGCGGCAGCTTCGGGTGGCTGGCCGCCGGGTGCCACCAGGCACCGCCGGCCGGTGCCTCGGTGCAGAGCGAGAGCGGCTCGCCGAGCATCACCGCGTCGGCGCCGCAGCCGAGCGCCTTGGCGATGTCACCGGAGGTCTGGAGGTCGCCGTCGGCGATCAGGTGCACGTACCGGCCACCGGTCTCGTCGAGGTAGTCCCGCCGGGCCGCCGCCGCGTCGGCGATCGCGGTCGCCATCGGCACCCGGATGCCGAGCACCGACTCGGTGGTCGACCAGTCGTCGCCGCCCAGCCCGACGATCACGCCGGCCGCACCGGTGCGCATCAGGTGCAGCGCGGTCTTGTAGTCGGTGCAGCCACCGGCGACGACCGGCAGGTCGAGGTCGGCGATGAACTCCTTGAGGTTCAACGGCTCGTCGGTGGTGGAGACGTGCTCGGCCGAGACGATGGTGCCCTGGATCACCAGGATGTCCACCCCGGCGTCCAGGATCACCGGGGCCAGCGCCAGGGTGTGCTGCGGGGAGACCCGGACGGCGACCGTACCGCCGCCCTCGCGCATCTGCCGTACCCGCTCGGCGATCAGCTCCGGGCGGATCGGCTCGGCGTACACCTCCTGGAGCCGGCGGGTGGCCGCGGAGCCCTCCTCCAGCCGGGACAGCTCCTCCAGGACCTTGGCCGGCTCCTCGTAGCGGGTCCACAACCCCTCGACGTTGAGCACCCCGAGCCCGCCGAGCCGGCCCAGGGTGACCGCCGACTCCGGGCTCATGGTGGCGTCCGACGGGTGCCCGACGCAGGGGATCCCGAACTGGTACGCGTCGAGCTGCCAGGCGGTCGAGACGTCGTCCACGTCCCGGGTACGCCGGCTCGGCACGATCGCGATGTCGTCCAGGTGGTAGCCGCGCTGTGCGGTCTTGCCCAGCCCGATCTCGACCACGTCACGCATGGGTCACTCCAGAGTAGAAAGGGGGGTGGTGGCGGGGAGGCGGTGACCGTCAGCGGGTGTGGTAGTTCGGTGCCTCGACCGTCATCTGGATGTCGTGCGGGTGGCTCTCCTTCAACCCGGCGGCGGTGATCCGGATGAGCTGCCCCCGGCGGTGCAGCTCGGGGATGGTCTCCGCGCCGACGTAGCCCATCGCCAGCCGCAGTCCGCCGACGAGCTGGTGGGCGACCCGGGCCAGCGGGCCACGGTAGGGCACCTGCCCCTCGACGCCCTCCGGCACCAGCTTCTCCTCGCTGGCCACGTCGTCCTGGAAGTAGCGGTCCTTGGAGTACGACCGGGCCTGCCCGCGCGACTGCATCGCGCCCAGCGACCCCATCCCCCGGTACGCCTTGAACTGCTTGCCGTTGATGAACATCAGCTCGCCGGGGCTCTCCTCGGAGCCGGCGAGCAGGCTGCCGAGCATCACGGTGTCGCCGCCGGCCACCAGCGCCTTGGCGATGTCGCCCGAGTATTGGATCCCGCCGTCGGCGATCACCGGCACCCCGGCCGGACGGGCGGCCCGGGCCGCTTCCATGATCGCGGTGATCTGCGGTACGCCGACCCCGGCGACGATCCGGGTGGTGCAGATGGCGCCCGGCCCGACCCCGACCTTCACCGCGTCGGCACCCGCCTCGACCAGCGCCTTCGCCCCCGCGTAGGTCGCCACGTTCCCGCCGATCACGTCGACGGTGGTGTCCTTCTTGAGCCGGCCGACCATGTCGAGCACGGCCCGCTGGTGCCCGTGCGCGGTGTCCACGATCAGCACGTCCACCCCGGCCTCGACCAGCGCGCGGGCCCGCTTGTAGGCGTCCTCGCCGACCCCGACGGCGGCGGCCACCCGCAGCCGGCCGGCATCGTCCTTGGTGGCGAGCGGGTACTGCTCGCTCTTGGCGAAGTCCTTGACGGTGATCAGGCCGCGCAGCCGGCCGTCCGGGTCGACGATCGGCAGCTTCTCGACCTTGTGCCGGCGCAGCAGGTCGAGCGCCTCCTCCTTGGTCACGCCGACCTCGGCGGTGACCAGCGGCATCGGGGTCATGATCTGGCGTACCGGGGTGCCGCCGTCGGTGACGAACCGCATGTCGCGGTTGGTCACGATGCCGACGAGGGTGCCCTGGGCGTCGGTCACCGGCACCCCGGAGATCCGGTAGCGGCCGCAGAGCGCGTCCACGTCCCGCAGGGTGTCGTCCGGCCCACAGGTGACCGGGTTGGTCACCATGCCGGCCTCGGAGCGCTTCACCAGGTCGACCTGGAGCGCCTGGTCCTCGATCGAGAGGTTGCGGTGCAGCACGCCGATGCCGCCGTTGCGGGCCATCGCGATCGCCATCCGCGCCTCGGTCACCGTGTCCATCGGGCTGGAGACCAGCGGGATGGCGATTTCGACGTTACGGCTCAGCCGGGTGATGGTGTTCACCCGGCTCGGGATGATCTCGGACTCGCCGGGTTGCAGCAGCACGTCGTCGAAGGTCAACCCGAGCGGCACCACCCGGGCCGAACCGGCCGGCAGTTCGGGCAGGTGCCCGGCGAGCTGGTCGGCGTCGGTGGCCAGCGGAAGGTCGTTGGTGGGTCGGTTCTCCACGATGTGTCCCCTGCTGCTGTGGTTGACGATGCTTCGGTTGACGGTGCTCTGGTCGGTTGACGGTGCTCCGGTTGACGGTCGACGACGGTCACCGCCGACACGGCCGCGATCTCGCCGACGCGGGTCGGTCGGCGCTGAGCTGGTCGGACAGGCTGCCCGCGCGGGGCGGTGCCAGGGTTCGCCCCGGGGTACGGCGCGATGGTTCATCGTACCCATCCGGCGGGGCGGGCGTCGCGGGCGCGGGTACAGCGGCGGTACAGGCCACAACGGGTGACCACGCCGGGCGGTGTTGGGACTACGGTGGAGGGGTGCACGAGGAGCCGATCGACCCGTTCAACGGTGACCCCGCCGATCCCTCCGCCGGCCTTGACGACCCGGGCGAGGAGACCGAACTCGACCCGCTCAGCGAGGTCGAGCGCCAGGACGTGCTGGAGGACCTCGCCGACCTGGAGATCTACCAGGCGCTGCTGGGTCCGGTCGGGGTGCGCGGTCTCGTGATCGAGTGCGAGGACTGCCGGGAGCCGCACTACTTCGACTGGGACCTGCTCCGGGGCAACCTGCGGCACCTGCTCAGCTCCGGCCGGCCCCGGGTGCACGAGCCGGCCTACGATCCCGACCCGGATCACTATGTCAGCTGGGAATACGCCCGTGGCTACGCCGACGGGGTGCACGACACCCTGAGCGAGACCGCGGACGAGAACGAGAACGAGGGCGAGGCCGAGACCGGGACCCCGCGCTGAGCCGGGGAACCACCCTCTCCCGTGGCGGGCGGAGCGTCGACCGGTCAGGCCACCAGGCCGGCCCGGAAACCGGCCGCCACCGCGTGCGCCCGGTCCCGGGCCCCGAGCTTGCGGAACAACCGCCGGGCGTGGGTCTTCACCGTGTCCTCCGAGACGAACAGTTCCCGGCCGATCTCGGCGTTGCTCTTCCCGTCCGCCATCCCGACCAGCACCTGCATCTCGCGTTCGGTCAGCACCGGTCGGCGGGCCGGAGCCGCCCGTCCGGTTCCGCCCGGCCCGTCGGCGCCGCGCGACTCCTGCCCCGCAGCGCCGCCGCCGGACCCGTCCGGGCCGGCCTTCTCCGACGGGTACGACTGCCCCGCGGCGGTACCGGTCGGCGTGCTCGGGTCGGTCGGCGCGTTCGGGTCGTCGCCACGCTGGGCCGGTACCACCGCCGGCCCGGTCGGCTGCTCGCCGGTGGCCTCGCCGGTACGCGATTCCGGGTCCGTACGTCGACGCGGGGCCGACTCGTCCCCCGGTGGGCGACCGCCCGGTGCGTCCCCGCCCGGACCGTCCCGGCCGGGCCCGGTCGGCGCCCGCACCACACTGCCCAGCCGCTGGCCGGCCGAGGGCTGGCCACCCGGCTCACCGGGCTCGCCGCCGCGGCCGGCACCGACGGGGCCGGTCTGACCGCCGCCGGCCAACGCGCCACCGGGCAGCGCGGCGCCGCCCCGACCGGGCCGGCCGCCGAGCAGCAGGATCGCCTTCGCCACCACGCTCACCAGGTCGTGGTCGCTGCCCTGGATCAACCCGCGGGCGCCGGCCGCGATGGTCGCCGCGGCGACTCCCGGGTCCTCGGCGCCGAGCAGCAGGATCGCCGCTCCCGGTGACCGGGCCAGTACCCGCCGGGTGAAGCCGACGCTGTCCGGGCGGGTGAGCGCGGTGTCGGCGAGCACCACGTCCGCCGGCCGCTCGGCGAGCCGGAGCATGGCTTCGGGGTCGGACACGGCGGTACGGACCGCGGCGGACAACCCGAGCCGGGCCGCCGCCGCCGCGACGTTCTGGGCCGCGAGCGGGGTCCGGACGCAGACAAGAACGGTGCGCACGATGCTCTCCTCTCCGCAACGAGGAGACCATGCCGGTGAATGATCATGATGAGTTTCCACGGATGAACCACAAACTTTTTGGACGATTCGCCCCACGGACCGGATTCGGGGCCAGAAGTTCGCGATCAAGTACGTGTGAGCCGTCCGCACCCGGGGTACCGGAACCCGTGGTCGGATCGGTGCGCCTGCGCGGCCCGCCGCCCGGATCTCGGCCGAGCAGGTCATCGCGGTGCCGCGCGGAAGGAGGGTGCTGATGTCGAACGTACGCAGGCTGCCTGGACCCATCGTCGATCTGTGGGAGTGGCAACGGCTTGGCGCTTGCCGGGGCCGGGACAGTGCCCAGTTCTTCCACCCGGAAGGTGAGCGAGGCTCGTCCCGCAACCGTCGCGAGGCCAGCGCCAAGGCGGTCTGCGCGACCTGCCCGGTACGCGCCGAATGCGCCGCCCACGCGCTCGCCGTACGCGAGCCGTACGGGGTGTGGGGCGGCTTCAGCGAGTCCGAGCGGCTCCGGCTGCTCGCCGTCGGCTGGGAGGACCTCGCCGACCGCCGACAGAGCCGGGTGGACGTGGCCCGGCTGGAGGCCCGGCTCGGCCGGCCGTTCCGGTCGACGATGCCGGCCACCAACGCCCGGCCCGAACCGGTACCGGTACCGGTGCAACGCTCGGCCTGACCCGACACCGGTCCGCGCCCGGCCGCCCCCGGGCGTGATCCACCCGCCGCCACCGGCCGGTCCCGGACCGGCGGTCGCACCATCGCTACCGGCCCGACCCGGCCCGGCCAGAGCCCGGGCCGGTCATCAGTTGCCGGGATGTTCAGCCCACCGTGACGGTGACCGTGTGCCAGCCGGTGGCGCCGTCCGGCTCGACCGGACGCGACTGCCCGGTCTGCACCGCCCCGGTCGCGTCGGTCGCGCGTACCCGCAGGGTGTGCTCGCCCGGGGTGGCGAGCCACCGCCAGGACCACTGCGCCCAGGTGTCGGTCGATACCGATCCGGCCAGCGTCGCCGGCTGCCAGTCGCCGTCGTCGACGCGTACCTCCACCTGGCGGATCCCGACGTGCTGCGCCCAGGCCACCCCGGCGACGGTGACCGGGCCGGCCGGTAGTGCCCGACCCGCCCGTGGGGTGTCGATCCGCGACTGGGTCTTCACCGGTCCCCGCGCCGACCAGCCCCGAGGCACCCAGTACGCGTCGAAGTCGGCGAAACTGGTCAACTCCAGCTCCACCACCCACTTGCAGGCCGAGACGTAGCCGTACAGGCCGGGCACCACCACCCGGACCGGGAAGCCGTGCTCGATCGGCAGCGGTTCGCCGTTCATCCCGACCGCCAGCATCGCGTCCCGGCCGTCGGTGAGCACCTCGGTCGGGCTGCCGCAGGTCCAGCCGTCGGTGGAGCGCGCCACCACCTGGTCGGCGCCGGGCAGCGGCCCGACCTCGGCGAGCAGCGGGCCGAGCGGGACACCGAGCCAGCGGGCGTTGCCGACCAGGTCCCCGCCGACCTCGTTGGAGACGCAGGCGAGGGTGATGTGCCGCTCGATCATCGGCCGGGCCAGCAGGTCGGCGAAGCGCAGCGTCACCGGGTTCCGCACCCGGCCGTGGATCCGCAGCCGCCAGTTCTCCGGGTCCACCCGGGGCACCACGAGTGCGGTGTCGATCCGGTAGAAGTCCCGGTTCGGCGTGACGTACGACGACAGCCCGGGAACCTTCAGTTCGGCGTCTGCCGGCACCGGGGCCGCCGGGCTGGCCGGGACCGGCAGTTCGACCGCCGCCCGGGCGGCCGAGACACCTCGCCGGGTCGACAGCCAGCGCCCGCCGAAGCCACCCACCGCCGCCCCGCCGGCCGCCAGCCCGACCCCGGTCAGGAACCGGCGCCGGGCGTACGCGTCGGGACGGGCGGTGACGGCGACGGCCGGTACGGCCAGGGCCCGGCCGGGCGGGCCGGCGACGAAGAGCCGCAGTACGCCGGCCGCGAGTACGACGCCGACCAGCGAGGGCAGCGCGGCGAGCGGGCCGGCCCCGGGCCGGGTCAGCGCCGCGAGTACCCCGACCGCGCCGAAGAGGGCGATCCCGGCGTACCCGAGGGGCAGTGAGCGGACCGCGACCAGCCCGACCAGGACGGCGAACCCGGCCAGCAGCACGGCGGTGCCGACCAGGAGTGCGATCTTGTCGTAGATGTAGAAGACGTCGACGGCGAACCGCTTGAGCGGTGCGGGCGCCAGGTCCACCACCGCGCCGCCGACCGCGACCAGCGGGGCGGAACGGGCGCCGGTGAGCACCGCCACCACCTCGGCCGCGCCGACCGCGACGGCCGCGGCGGCCAGCCCGGCCAGGGCACCGAAGCGGCGTGGCAGGCCGCCGCGCCGGGCCGGGATCGTCGCCGCCGGCCCGTCACCGCCCAGATCCGGGATCACCCTCATCCACCCAGTGTGCCGGCCGTGGCCCGGAAACGGAGATCCGCGTGAGCGGGATGCCGGGCGCGGGGAAGTCCCACGCCGGCCCGCTCACGCGGATCTCGGTGTCGCGCCGGGCGGTGCGGATCGGCGTGATCCGGACCGGGACCGGTCAGAAGCCCGGACCGTGCTGGTGGCCGTGACCGTGGCCGTGCCCACCGGCGGCGGCCGGCTCGGCCTTCTCCGGCTTCTCCACGACGAGGCTCTCGGTGGTCAGCAGCAGCCCGGCGATCGACGCCGCGTTGGTGACCGCGTTACGGGTCACCTTCACCGGGTCGATGATGCCGGCCTTGGCCAGGTCCTTGTACTCGCCGGTGGCGGCGTCGAGGCCGTTGCCCCAGCCCTGCTCGGCGACCTTCTGCACCACCACGTAGCCGTCGTGGCCGGCGTTCTGGGCGATCCACCGCAGCGGCTCGACCAGCGCCTTGCGGACGATCGAGACGCCCACCTTCTCGTCACCGGTCAGCCCGAGGTCACCGTCGAGCGCGGAGAGGATCTGCACCAGCGCGGCGCCGCCGCCCGGTACGGTCCCCTCCTCGACCGCGGCCTTGGTCGCGGCGATGGCGTCCTCGATGCGGTGCTTGCGCTCCTTCATCTCGACCTCGGTAGCCGCACCGGCCTTGATCACCGCGATGCCGCCGGAGAGCTTGGCCAGCCGCTCCTGGAGCTTCTCGCGGTCCCAGTCGGAGTCGGACGCCTCGATCTCCTTGCGGATCTGGGTGATCCGCTCGGCGACGTCGTTGTCCCGGCCCCGGCCGTCGATCACGGTGGTGTTGTCCTTGTCGACGACCACCCGGCGGGCGGTGCCGAGCACCTCCAGGCCGACCGAGTCGAGCTTGTAGCCCAGCTCGGGGGCGACCACCTCGCCGCCGGTCAGGATCGCCATGTCCTGGAGCATCGCCTTGCGCCGGTCACCGAAGCCGGGCGCCTTCACCGCGCAGACCTTGACGGTCTTGCGGATCGCGTTGACGACCAGGGTGGAGAGCGCCTGCCCCTCCACGTCCTCGGCGATGATCAGCAGCGGCTTCGCGGTCTGGAGGACCTTCTCCAGCAGCGGCAGCAGCTCCTCGATCGAGGAGATCTTCTGGGTCGTGATCAGGATGTACGGCTCGTCGAGCACCGCCTCCTGCGACTCGGTGTCGGTGACGAAGTTCGGCGAGATGAAGCCCTTGTCGAACTGGAGGCCCTCGGTGACCTCCAGCTCGGTGGCGAGCGTCGAACCCTCCTCGACGGTGATCACACCGTCCCGGCCGACCTTCTCCATCGCCTCGGCGATCAGGTCACCGATGGTGGCGTCCTGCGCCGAGATGGTCGCCACGTTCGCGACCGACTCCCGGCTGCCCACCTCGACGGCCTTCTCCAGCAGCGCCTCGGAGATCTTCTCGGCGGCCAGGTCGATGCCCCGCTTGAGCGCGGCCGGCCCGGCTCCGGCGGCCACGTTGCGCAGCCCCTCCCGGACCATGGCCTGGGCCAGCACGGTGGCGGTGGTGGTCCCGTCGCCGGCGACGTCGTTGGTCTTGGTCGCCACCTCCTTGACCAGCTGCGCGCCGAGGTTCTCGTACGGGTTGGTGAGCTCGATCTCCTTGGCGATGGTCACGCCGTCGTTGGTGATCGTCGGAGCACCGAACTTCTTGTCCAGGACGACGTTGCGCCCGCGCGGGCCGAGAGTGACCTTGACCGTGTCCGCGAGCGTGTTGACACCGTGCTCCAGCAGGTGCCGGGCGTCATCCGAGAAGCTCAGAATCTTCGCCATTGTGTAAACAGGGTCCCTTCACGAGCGTTGCCCCGGCCCGGCAGGGCCGGTCCGGGGCAACGTCACTGGATCAGTCAGATCACTTCTCGATGACGGCGAGGACGTCGCGGGCGGAGAGCACCAGGTACTCCTCGCCGGCGTACTTGACCTCGGTGCCGCCGTACTTCGAGTAGATGACCGTGTCGCCGACCTTCACGTCAACCGGGATCCGGTTGCCGTCGTCGTCGAAACGGCCGGGGCCGACAGCGAGGACGGTGCCCTCCTGCGGCTTCTCCTTGGCGGTGTCGGGAATCACGATGCCCGACGCCGTGGTCGTCTCAGCCTCGTTCGCCTGGACCAGGATCCGGTCCTCGAGCGGCTTGATCGCAACCTTGGTCGCGGTAGTCACGGGCATACCCTCCTGGGGTACTGGTTTCTGTGCCGGCCGGCGAGCCGACCAGCGTCAATCTGCCACATGCCACCGGGCGGGTCCGTCGTCGCGGGTGCCGGTCCGCCTGGCGTTCAGCTCCCGGACAACGGCCCGAAAGCTGGCACCCTCGGTTTGAGAGTGCTAACCGCAGGTTATGCCGACGGCTAGCACTCCGTCAAGGAGAGTGCCAACCCGACACGCCCGTGACCGGCCCCGGTGGGCACAATGCTCCGGTGGATTCCGAGCAGCTCGCCGCGCTGCGTACCCCGGACGGGGAAACCGCGCTGGCCACC
Organism: Plantactinospora veratri; assembly: GCF_036421995.1. Lineage (NCBI taxonomy): Bacteria > Bacillati > Actinomycetota > Actinomycetes > Micromonosporales > Micromonosporaceae > Plantactinospora > Plantactinospora veratri. The sequence continues at coordinate 142,602 of NZ_JAZGQL010000002.1, read as the reverse complement.
GCCGCCGAGCTGGCCGGCGGCGACCCGCTGGGCGCGGCCGCCGCGCTGCGCTCGGCCGGGGTACCCCCGGGGCTGGCCGCCGCCGCGCTGACCCAGGCCGAGCTGCGGCGCCGGGCGACCGCCAAGTTCGGCCCGGCGGCGGCCGGGATGTTCTTCACCCGGGCCGGGCTGGAGCAGGCCACCCGGGCCGGGGTCGCGGCCCGGCGGGCCGCCCGGCTACGCGCCGCCGGAGTGGCCACCCTGGTCGACCTCGGCTGCGGTCTCGGCGCCGACGCGCTCGCCGCCGCCCGGGCCGGCATCCGGGTGTACGGCGTGGAGGCCGACCCGGTCACCGCGGCGATGGCCGCCGCGAACGCCGAGGCGGCCGGGGTGGCCGACCGGTTCACCGTGACCGTCGGCGACGCGACCCGGTTCGACGTCACCGCCGTCGCCGACCCGGTCGACGCGGTCTTCTGCGACCCGGCCCGGCGCCGGGCCGGCACCGGCCGGCGGATCTTCGACCCGGCCGCCTACTCCCCGCCCTGGGACTTCCTGCTCGGCCTGGCCGACCGGGTCCCCCGGACGGTCTTCAAGGTCGCGCCCGGGATCGACCACCGGCTGCTGCCGGCGGGCGCCGAGGGCGAGTGGGTCAGCGTCGACGGCGACCTGGTCGAGGCGACCGTCTGGTCCGGACCGCTCGCCGCCGCACCCCGCCGGGCCACCCTGCTGGCCGGGACGGCGGTGCGGGAACTGACCGGCGACGGGACCCGCCGGGCCCCGGTCGGTCCGGTCCGGCGCTACCTCTACGACCCGGACCCGGCGGTGGTCCGGGCGCACCTGGTCGCCGAGTTCGCCGGTACGGTCGACGGCACCCTCGCCGACCCCGAGATCGCGTACGTCTACGCCGACACCGCCCGGCCCACCCCGTACGCCCGCTGCCTGGAGGTGCTCGAGTCGCTGCCCTTCTCGCTGAAGCGGCTGCGGGCCCGGCTGCGCGACCTCGACGTCGGGCGGGCGGAGATCCTGAAGCGGGGTTCGGCGCTGGAGCCGGAGCGGCTCCGTCGCGACCTGCGGCTGACCGGTAGCGAGCCGGTGAGCCTGGTGCTGACCCGGGTCGCCGACGCTCCCACGGTGCTGCTCTGCCGTCCGGTGCCGGCCCCGGAGCGGTCCGCGTCGCCCGGGTAGTGTGCTCAGGCGTGGCGGGCAGGGGCACACCGGCGACCGCGCTGCTGACGCGGCAGCGGATTCCGCACACGCTGCACCCGTACGACGTCGCGCCGGAGACGCCGAACTACGGCGCCGAGGTGGCGGCGGCGCTCGGCGTACCGCCGGAGCGGGTCTTCAAGTCGCTGGTCGCCAGCGTCGACGGGGTGCTGACCGTGGCGGTGGTACCGGTCACCGGCGAACTCGACCTGAAGACGCTGGCGACGGCGGTGGGTGGCAAGCGGGCGACACTGGCCGACCGGACGCTGGCCGAGCGGACCACCGGCTACGTCCGGGGCGGGATCAGTCCGTTGGGGCAGCGCAGGGCGCTGCGTACCGTGGTCGACGCCTCCGCCGAGCGCTTCCCCACCATCTACGTCTCGGCGGGCCGCCGGGGGTTGCAACTCGAACTCGCCCCGGCCGACCTGATCCGGCTCACCTCGGCCACCACCGCCCCGGTCGCCGCGCCCTGATCCGCGGCTCGGCCGCGCGGTGCGGTCGCCGCACGCGTGCCGGCACAGGAACGATCATTTCCGGCGTATCGCCACGGGCCGATCCCGGGATTTCGGTCACGTTGCCGAATTGTTATCGCGAACAACAAACTCATGGCCTCGGTGACCTTGCCCCGAGGAGTCTTCGCGCAATACGTTGCCGGACACAACAAAAGTGAGGCGGGCGGTCGCCGCAGCCCACCGACGCCCCGCCGGAGCACGACCCGGCGGAGCCGCTTTCCAGGCAGCCCAACGGGGGGAGGCCACCGGGGCGCACGGCGACCGTCCAGGCGTACCACCGCTGGAACCCGAGACACCACACCCACCCCGAAAGGACCCGTGCAATGCGCAGAGGGATCCTCACCATCGCCGCCGTGGGCCTGCTGACCACGGGCGGGCTCGCCGCCTGCGGCGACGATTCCGGCGACGGCAGCGGTAGCACCGCCGAGCGGAAGCCGAAGATCGGCGTCATCCTTCCGGACAGCGCCTCCTCGGTCCGCTGGGAGACCGCGGACCGCAAATACCTGGAGGCGGCGTTCAAGGCCGCCGGCGTCGAGTCCACCATCCAGAACGCCCAGGGCGACAAGGCGCAGTTCCAGACCATCGCCGACCAGATGATGACCGAGGGCGTCAACGTCCTGATGATCGTCAACCTGGACTCCGGCACCGGCAAGGCGGTGCTGGACAAGGCCAAGAGCCAGGGCGTACTCACCATCGACTACGACCGGCTGACCCTCGGCGGCTCGGCCGAGTACTACGTCAGCTTCGACAACGAGGCCGTCGGCAAGCTCCAGGGCGAGGGTCTCGTCAAGTGCCTGACCGACAAGGGTGCCAAGAACCCGGTCATCGCCGAGCTGAACGGCTCGGAGACCGACAACAACGCCACGCTCTTCAAGAACGGCTACGACGGCGTGCTGAAGGCCAAGTACGACTCCAAGGAGTACGTCAAGGGCCCCGACCAGTGGGTACCCGCCTGGGACAACGCCCAGGCCGGCACGATCTTCGAGCAGATGATGACCCAGCAGAACGGCAAGATCGACGGCGTACTGGCCGCGAACGACGGGCTCGGCAACGCGGTCATCTCAGTGCTGAAGCGGAACAAGCTCAACGGCAAGGTCCCGGTGACCGGCCAGGACGCCACCGTGCAGGGCCTGCAGAACATTCTCGTCGGTGACCAGTGCATGACCGTCTACAAGGCGGTCAAGAAGGAGGCCGACGCGGCCGCCGAACTGGCGATCGCGCTGGCCAAGGGCGAGAAGAAGGCCGCACCCACCACGGTCCGGGACCCGGAGGGCAACCGGGACGTGCCGGCCGTGCTGCTGGAGCCGAAGGCCATCTACAAGGAGAACGTCAAGGACGTCGTCGCCGACGGCTACGTCACCAAGGAAGAACTCTGCAAGGACGCGTTCGCCGCCGCCTGCACCGAGGCCGGCGTGAGCTGACCGTACGACGGCTGCGGCTCGACTGCCCCGCCGAGACGCCGCCCGGTACGGAACCATCCGTACCGGGCGGCGTCCTCGCCGCTCAGAAGAACTGGACCGGATCCGTGATCGGACACCCCGCGATCGGCACCCGCCACCGGACACCCGCGTAAAGGAGACCAACCCGTGTCCGCGACACCCCTGCTGGAGCTGCGCGGGATCGACAAGAGTTTCGGTCCCGTCCAGGTCCTCCGCGACGTCGACCTGTCGGTCAACCCCGGCGAGGTGACGGCACTCGTCGGCGACAACGGCGCCGGCAAGTCCACCCTCGTCAAGTGCGTCGCCGGCATCCACTCGGCCGACGGCGGCGAGATCCTCTTCGAGGGCCGACCGGTGCACATCCACAACCCCCGGGACGCCGCCATCCTCGGCATCGAGGTCGTCTACCAGGACCTCGCGCTCTGCGACAACCTCGACATCGTGCAGAACATGTTCCTCGGCCGGGAGAAGCGCAGCGGCATCGTCCTCGACGAGCCCACGATGGAGCAGATGGCCGCCGAGACCCTGGCCGGGCTCTCCGTGCGGACCGTGAAGTCGCTGCGGCAGCACGTCTCCAGCCTCTCCGGCGGGCAGCGGCAGACCGTGGCGATCGCCAAGGCCGTGCTCTGGAACAGCCGGGTCGTCATCCTCGACGAGCCGACCGCCGCGCTGGGCGTGGCGCAGACCGCCCAGGTGCTCGAGCTGGTCCGCCGGCTGGCCGACAACGGTCTCGCCGTCGTGCTCATCTCGCACAACATGAACGACGTCTTCGCCGTCTCCGACCAGATCGCCATGCTCTATCTCGGGCAGATGGTCGCGCAGCTGCGGACCAGCGACGTCACGCACGCCCAGGTGGTCGAACTGATCACCGCCGGGCGCAGCGGCGGCCTCGGGCTGACCGGCGAGAACGGCAACGGCAACGGCAAGCACGACACCCCACCCAGCACCGAGACGACGACCGCAGGAGTCGACAGATGAGCGCCGCCCCTCCCACCACCGTGGTGCCGCCGGTCGAGGTGCCGGCCGCGCCGGTGCCCACGGTCGGCAGCCACTTCCGGGACTACCTGGCCCGGGTACGCGGCGGCGACATGGGCGCGCTGCCGGCCGTACTCGGTGTCATCGTGCTCTGCGTCGTCTTCGCCGCGCTGCGCCCCAACTTCATGACCGAGGGGAACTTCGCCAACCTCTTCACCCAGGGCGCGGCGGTGACACTGATCGCGATGGGGCTGGTCTTCGTCCTGCTGCTCGGCGAGATCGACCTCTCCGCCGGCTTCGCCAGCGGGGTCTGCGCGGCCGTGCTGGCCCAGCTCGTCACGCTCCAGGGCTATCCCTGGTACGTCGCGGTCGCCGCCGCGCTCGTCACCGGCGTGGTGATCGGGCTGGTGATCGGCTTCCTGGTGGCCAAGGTCGGCATCCCGTCCTTCGTGGTCACCCTCGCGGCGTTCCTCGCCTTCCAGGGCATCGTGCTGCTGCTGATCAAGGGCGGCACCAACGTCTCCGTCCGGGACGAGGTGCTGGTGGCGATCGCCAACCGGAACATGCCGCCCTGGCTCGGCTGGGCGCTGACCCTGCTCGGCGTGGCCGGCTACGCCGCCGTGCAACTGATCCGGCACCGCAAGCGCAGCGCGCTCGGGCTGGTCACCGAGCCGCTCGCCGTGGTGCTGATCCGGATCGGGTCGCTGGCGGTGATCACCGGTACCGCCGTCTACCTGCTGAACCTGGAGCGCAGCCGCAACGTGCTCGTCTCGCTCAAGGGCGTACCGATCGTGGTGCCGATCATCGTCATCCTGCTGGTCGTGCTCACCTTCGTACTGCAACGCACCGCGTACGGCCGGCACGTCTACGCGGTCGGCGGCAACCGGGAGGCGGCCCGGCGGGCCGGCATCAACGTCGACCGGATCCGGATCTCGGTCTTCGTGATCTGCTCCTCGATGGCGGCGGTCGGCGGCATCGTGGCGGCCAGCCGGGCCACCTCGGTCGACGCCAACACCGGGGGCAGCAAGGTCCTGCTCTACGCGGTCGGCGCGGCGGTGATCGGCGGCACCAGCCTCTTCGGCGGCAAGGGCCGGATCGTGGACGCGGTGCTCGGCGGCGCGGTGATCGCGGTCATCGACAACGGGATGGGGCTGCTCGGCCGCAGCTCCGGCTTCACCTTCGTGGTGACCGGACTGGTGCTGCTGCTCGCGGCCAGTGTGGACGCTCTCTCCCGACGTCGGGCCGCAGCGACCGGTAACCGATAAGGGGCACGATGCGCGCGGGGCCGAGCCAGGAGGAGATTCGCCGGCAGAATCTCGGCGCGCTGCTGCGGTACGTGCACATCCACGGCGCCACCTCCCGGGCGGAGCTGACCACCTCCCTCGGGCTGAACCGGAGCACCATCGGCGCGCTCACCGCCGAACTCGCCGCCGCCGGGCTGGTCAGCGAACGGGCACCCCGGGAGACCGGGCGGGCCGGACGGCCGTCGCTGGTCGTCCGGCCCGAGTCGGGGCGGGTCTTCGCGTACGCGTACAGCATCGAGGTGGACCGGCTGCGGGCCGCCCGGATCGGGCTCGGCGGGGTCGTACTGGACCGTCGGCAGGCCGAGCGGCCGCCGGGGCTGCCAGCGGTGGAGAGCCTGCCGCTGCTGGCCGGCTTCGTGAAGGAGATGCACCAGGCGGTACCGGACGGCTCGGTCTACGTCGGCAGCGGGGCGGCGGTCTGCGGCCGGTTGCGCCGCCCGGACGACGCGGTGCACATCCGGCCGGAGCGTGGCGCCTGGGCCGGCGGTGGCGAGCTGGACGAGCCGCTGGCCGAGGCGCTCGGCGAGCTGCTGCCGCAGGAGCGCCCGGTGCTGGTCAGCAACGCCGCCGACGCCAGCGCGGTCGCCGAGCACGCCCGGGGTGCGGCCAGCGGCTACGACGACGTCATCTACCTGCACCGGGACGTCGGCATCGACGCCGGGATCATCGTCGGCGGGCGGCGGCTGACCGGGCAGGGCGGTTACGCCGGCGAGGTCGGGCACATGGTGGTGAACCCCGGCGGAAGCCCGTGCGGCTGCGGCTCGTACGGCTGCTGGGAGACCGAGATCGGCGAGTACGCCCTGCTGTTGGCGGCCGGCCGGGGCGACGCCGTGGGCCGGGAGGCAGCCCTGCGGGTGGTCGACGCGGCGGCCCGGGGCGACGCGAACGCCCAGGCGGCGGTCCGGCAGGTCGGCGACTGGCTCGGGTTCGGCGTGGCGAACCTGATCAACATCTTCAACCCGGGTGTGGTCATCTTCGGCGGCACCCTCCGGGACGTCTACCTCGCGGCGGCGGCCCGGGTGCGCAGCCGGCTCAACTCGCTGGCCCTGCCCACCCCGCGCGAGCAGGTGCGTTTGCGTACCCCGCAACTGGGCGAGGACGCCGCGCTGGTCGGTGCCGCGGAGCTGGCCTTCGAGCACCTGCTCGCCGACCCGCTCGACGCGGGCTGACCGGACACCGGGGCGTACGCTGTCCGGCGTGGACGGGCAACTGCGCGCCTCCGACTCGGATCGGCAACGGGTGGTCGCCGACCTGCAACGGCACACCGAGCAGGGCAGGTTGAGCCTGGAGGAGTTCTCCGAGCGGGTCGGCGCGGTCTACACCGCCCGTACCCTCGGGGAGCTGGCCATCGTCACCCGGGACCTGCCGGCGGCGCCGGCCGTCCCCGAAGCGGTCGGCGGCGGCGGCACCGGAAGCCGGCGGGAGCTGCTGATCGTCTTCGCCGTCGCCGTCGTCACCCTGCTGCTGCTGGTGGCCATCATGGAGATCACCCGCTGAGCGTTTTGTCCGCTGCCGGGCCCGGGCGTCACGTTCCACCCCGCCCGGCGGGCCGCCGAAGGCGTTCTTCCCCACATGCGGTTGCCCGGACCGATCGGGCACCCTTGGATGGCCCTGGTTGGTTCGGGTTGTCAACAACCTGGTTCGGTCATTGGAGAAGGCTGCCATGAGCACGTTCGAGATCTGTGTCGACAGCGTCGAGGGGACGCTGGCGGCGGAGCGGGCCGGCGCCGACCGGGTGGAACTCTGCGCGGGACTGTTCGAGGGCGGGTTGACCCCCAGCATCGGCACCGTCGAGCTGGCCCTGCGGCACGCGGAGCGGATCCGGGTGCACGTGCTGGTACGGCCCCGGGGCGGGGACTTCATCTACTCCCCGTACGAGGTCGACGCGATGGTCCGCGACGTGCAGGCGGCGGTGACGGTGGGCGCGCACGGCGTCGTGATCGGTGCGCTGACCCCGGAGGGCGACCTCGACCTGCCGACCATGCGGCGGCTGCTCGCGGCCTCCGACGGGGCGAGCGTCACCTTCCACCGGGCCTTCGACATGGTCCGGGACCCGTTCGAGGCGCTGGAGCAGCTGATCGAGCTGGGCATCCCCCGGGTGCTGACCTCGGGTCAGGAGGAGACCGCGCTGGCCGGCGCTCCGCTCATCGCCGACCTGGTCGGCAAGGCCGCCGGCCGGATCGCGGTGATGGCCGGCGGCGGGATCAACGAGCGGAACATCGCCCGGATCGTCGCCGCCACCGGCGCGGACGAATACCACTTCACCGCCCGGGTCAGCTCGGACGGTCCGGCGGTCCACCGCAACCCGGTACCCCGGATGGGTGGCGTGCTGAGCCGCCCGGAGTACCAGCGCTCGGAGACCTCGCCGGAGCGGATCGGCCAGATCATCGGCGCGATGCGTCAGTAAGCTCCGATTCGGCCGGCGTCGTCGACGTCGGCGGGGCCGGCTCGGTCGGCGGGGCCGGTGGCCGGTCGAGCCCGCGCCAGACCGGCATCACGAACGGCAGGAGCGTGACCAGCAGGTACGCCACCGCGAACACCAGGCAGGCGACCGGCAGCCGCAGCTCCTGCACGGCGAGCCCGCCGAGCAACCCGCCGAGCGGGATGCCGGCCCAGGCCGCCGCGTGCACCAGCCCGAGCACCCGGGCCCGGAGCCGCTCCGGAATCCGTTCGAAGCTCACCGCGCCCAGGATCGGGTTGACGGCCGCGATGGAGACCCCGGCGACGAACGAGATCAGATAGATCACCCAGAGCCGGTCCAGCAGGGCCAGCGCGACGAACCGGGGTGCCCCGGCGAGGAGGAAGCCGACCGCGAAGACGGCGAACCTCGGCACCCGGTGCGCCACGACGGTGAAGACGACGTTGCCCAGCACCGCACCCAGGGCGAAGCTCGCGGTGAGCAGGCCGAGCGCCGTCGACGACCGGACCACCTCGCTGGCCCAGACCGGGGTGAGCACCGAGGTGTACGCCGCGTCGGCCAGGTTGGTGACGAGCAGCATCAGCACGATGCCGTGCACCAGCCGGTCGCGCCGCAGATAACGCAGGCCGCCGCGCAGCGCGCTCAGGTAGGACTCCTGCCCGCCGTCCTCCACCGTGGCCTGTTCCACTGTGGTCGCTGCTGTCCTGTCGGCACGGTTCCGGGCGGGTACGGCGGCGCCGAGCACCGCCGCCGAGAGCAGGAAGGTCACCGCGTCGAGGAGCAGCACCAGCGGGGCGTCGAGGGTGGCGATCAGCAGTCCGGCCAGGGGCGCGCCGAGCAGGGTACCGAGCCGGCTGAGCCCGTCGTGCAGGCTCGTCGCCCGGGTCATCGGGATCTCCGCCGCCGCGACCGTATCCGGGAAGACCACCCGCTTGGCGGTGTCGCCGAACCCGCGCAGCAGCCCGGCCGCGGCAACGAGGCCGAGGAGCGTGCCGAAGTCGAGCGCGCCGGCCAGGTGCAGCAGCGGTACGGCGGCCACCGCCACCGCGCTGCCCAGGTCGGCGACGATGCTGGTCCGGCGGGCGCCGATCCGGTCGATCAGCGGGCCGCCCAGGGCGCAGGCCAGCACGTACGGCAGCATCTCGGCGAACGCCACCAGGCCGGTCCTGGCGGCGCTGCCGGTGACCAGCAGCGCGAACCAGGGCAGCGCCACCATGCTCATCCGGCTGCCGACCAGGGAGATTCCCTCGGCGACCAGCAGTCCGACCAGTGGCCGGCGGTTGCGCGCCATCAGTCCGCCGACTCCTGCGCCCGGTCGTCCTCCGTCGGGCGGTCGTCCTCCGGCCGGCGGTCGTGGTCGCGCCGGACGAAGGGGAGCAACTGCGCCTGCACCACGAAGGGCTCGGCGTCGTCGGGCGCCGCCACGCCGGGCTCGTCGGGGCGGTACCGCCCGATCAGCTCGGTCAGCGCGTCGGAGAACTCCCGCGCCTCGGCCGGGGTCAACCGGAGCTGCCAGTTGCTCAGCGTGGACGTCCCCTCCCACTCCGCCGGCAGGTTGGTCAACTCGTTCAGCCACCGGTCGACCCGTTCGGCGTAGAGCGCGGCGACGGATCGCAGGTACGTCTCGACGTCGGGGAGCGCCTCCCGGCCGACCTCGCTGTCGAGTCGGGTGTTCCGGTGGGCGGCCCGCCACCACCGTTCCCGCCCGGCGCCGCGCCCGGGTTCCTCGACCACGAAGCCGTACTGGGCGAGCTGCCGCAGGTGGTAGCTGGTGGCCCCGGTGGACTGGTTGAGCCGCTCGGCGAGCAGGGTGGCCGTGGCGGGACCGTGCTCGCGCAGCGTGTTGAGCATCCGGACCCGCAGCGGGTGGGCGAGGCCGCGCAGCGAGGTCGGGTTCAGCCGGACTTCATCCGCAGACATGTTTGCAACGCTATGCTTGCAAAGAACTCTTTGCAAGCGGTCGAGCTGGACCCGCTCAGGCGCGGTCGCCGTGCCAGGAGCGCCAGAGGGCGGCGTACGAGCCACCGGCGGCGACCAGTTCGGCGTGCGGACCCAGCTCGGTGATCCGGCCCTCCTCCACCACGGCGACCCGGTCGGCGTCGTGCGCGGAGTGCAGCCGGTGCGCGATCGCGATCACCGTACGGCCGCGCAGCACGGCGGCCAGCGAACGCTCCAGGTGCCGGGCCGCCCGAGGGTCGAGCAGCGAGGTGGCCTCGTCGAGTACCAGGGTGTGCGGGTCGGCGAGCACCAGCCGGGCGAGCGCAAGCTGCTGGGCCTGGGCGGCGTGCAGCGGATGGCCGCCCGGGCCGACCACGGTCTCCAGCCCGGCCGGAAGCTGCTCCGCCCAGTCCAGCGCGTCGACGGCGGCGAGCGCGGCACGTATCCGGTCGTCGTCGGCGTCCGGCCGGACCATGCTGAGGTTGTCCCGTAGCGTACCGAGGAAGACGTGGTGCTCCTGCGTCACCAGCGCGACCTCGGTCCGGAGGTCGGCCAGCGGCAGGTCGGCGAGCGGGACGCCGCCCACGGTGACCGAACCGCTTCCCGGCTGGTGGATCCCGGCGAGCAGCCGACCCAGCGTCGACTTCCCGGCCCCGGACGGACCCACCATGGCCAGCCGCTCCCCCGGGGCCAGGGCGAGGCTGACGCCGTGCAGCACGTCCCGCCCCGGCTGGTAGGCGTACCGCACGTCGTCGACGACGAGCCGCTGGTCAGTCGGCCGGGCCGTCGTGGCCGTACCGCCGGCCGGACCGTCCCCGGGACCTTGGGCCACGCCGAGCAGCCGGGCCAGCGACGCGCCGCCGACCTGCACCTCGTCCAGCCAGGAGAGCAGCCGGTCGACCGGGTCCATCAACTGCTGCACGTAGAGGGTGGCCGCGGTGACCTCGCCGAGCGTCACCCAGCCCTCGACGTAGAACCAGCCGCCGAACACCAGGGTCGCGACCACCGGCACCACGTAGCCGGTCTCGGCCAGCGGAAAGAAGACGGTACGCAGGAAGAGGGTGTAGCGCTCGGCCGCGTACGACCGGCGGATGTCGGCGTCGGTACGGGCCCGGCGCCGGGCCCGCTGCCGGAGCGCCTCGGTGGTCCGGGACCCCTCCACGGTCTCGCTGATCCCGTCGGTGATGTCGGAGTAGGCGGCGTTCTCGGCGAGATAGCCGGGCCCGGCCCGGCGCAGGTACCAGCGGGTGGCCGGGACCAGGATCGGCGCCGCGACCAGGGCGGGCAGGATCAGCAGCGGGTCGGTCAGCAGCACCGCGCCGACCACGGCGCAGACCGTGACGACGGCGATCAGCGTCTCCGGCACGGCGAACCGGACCGACCGGGACAGCGCGGCGACGTCCCGGCTGCTCCGGGTCAGCAGGTCGCCGGTGCCGGCCCGCTCCACGGTGGAGAGCGGGATGGCCAGGATCCGGTCGACGAACTCCTCCCGCAGCTCGGCGAGGACCCGCTCGCCGAGCCGGGCCGAGGCGAAGTGGGCGAACCGGACCAGCACCGCCTGCGCCAGCACGAACCCGGCGATCGCCAGCGCGATCCGGTCGACGGTCACCGTGCTGGTGCCCTGGGAGATCGCCTCGACCAGGTCACCGAGGAGGCGCGGCGCGGCCAGGCCGGTGATCGCGGCGAGCGCGTGCAGCCCGAGCGCACCGGCCAGCGCGCGGGGATGCCGGCGGACCAGGCCGCGGGCGTACCGCCGCACCTGCGCCGGGTCGGCGATCGGCAGCGAGTCGCCGGCTGTCATCTCAGTCCTCCTCGGTGCGGGTCACGACGGCGGCGTACCGCGGCTCGGTGTCGAGCAGTTCGCGGTGCCTGCCCTCGGCGACGGCCTTGCCGTCGGAGACGAGCACCACGTGGTCGGCCCGGTCCAGCACCAGTGGGCTGGTGGTGCAGACCAGGGTGGTCCGGCCGCGCCGGGCCGGGCCGAGCCGGTCGGCGATCCGCGCCTCGGTGTGCGCGTCGACCGCGCTGGTCGGCTCGACCAGGATGAGGATCTCCGGGTCGGCGACCAGGGCCCGGACCAGCCGCAGCCGCTGCTGCTGGCCGCCGGAGAACTCCCGGCCCCGCTCGGCGACCCGGCCGGCCAGCCCGCCGGGCAGCGCCGCCACGATGTCGGTGGCGCTCGCCGCGTCCAGCGCCGCCACGATGGTCGCGTCGTCGGCCCGGTCGTGCGGGTCCAGCTCCGCCCGGAGCGGCCCGGAAAAGAGCCGCCCGTCGTTGTCGGCCACCATGATCCGGCGCCGGACCGTGGCCAGCGCCAGGTTCCGCAGGGGTACGCCGCGCAGCGTCGCCTCGCTGTCGACGTACCGGCCGAGCCGGTCGGCGATGGCGACCGCGTCCTGCGGCGCGGCGGCGGCGAGCGCGGTCAGCCGACCGGGCCGCACCGTCACCCCGGACTCGACGTCGACCAGCTCACCGGGGCCGTCGGGCAGCTCGACGGGATGCTCGGGATCGGTGATCTCCGGTCGCAGGTCGAGCATGGAGACGACCCGACGGGCCGAGACGTGCCCCCGGGTGATCCGGTCGATCAGCTCGGTCAGCATCCGCAGTGGACCGATCAGGAAGACGGTGTAGCCGTAGAAGGAGACGAGCTGCCCGACGGTGATCTCGCCCCGAAGGGCGAACCGGGCGCCGAGCCAGGTGACCAGCACCAGGAAGATGCCGGGTATCAGCACCTGGGTGGCCTCCAGCAGCGCCTCCACCCGGGCCACCCGTACGCCGCCGTGCCGCAGCGCCTGCGACTCCGCCCGGTAGCGTGCCGAGAAGACCGCTTCGCCGCCGACGCCGCGCAGCACCCGCAGCCCGGCGACGATGTCGCTGGCCCGGGTGGTCAGGGTCGCCTGCTGGTCCCGGTACGCCTCCTGCCGGCGGTGCAGTGGCCGGATGAGGATGGCGACCACACCCATCAGCACCGGTACCCCGAGCACCACCACGAGGCCGAGCGGGACCGAGGTGGCGAGCAGGATCACCGTGATGGTGAGCACCGCGAAGAGCGAGCCGGTGCCCCGGGAGAGGATGTCGAGCGCCCCGCCGATGTGGTTGATGTCGGCGGTGCCGATGCTGACCACCTCACCGGCGGCGAGCCGCCTGGGCAGGGTCGCGCCGAGCCGGTTGGCGTGGTCGACGGTGATCTGCACCGTCCGGTACGCCCCGGCCAGCCAGTTGAAGGTGGCGTACCGGTGCCGGATGATCCCGACGACCGCCTGGGCCACGCCGAGGGAGAGCAGCAGCATCCCCCACCGCACCAGCGCGTCGGTGTCCCGGGCGATGAGGCCGGCGTCGATCGCCCTGCCCAGCACGGCCGGCATCAGGGCCTGGCCGACGAAGGCGACCACGGCCAGTCCCATCCCCCAGGCGAGGGTGGGCCAGATCCGGGCGGCTAGCCAGAGCAGGAACCTGGTCGCCGAACGCCGGTCGGGCACGCCCGGATCGGGGACGGGTAGGGAGCGCACCACGGTGACGCTATGGAACCAGTCGCCACGATCGCCACGGGTTTTCCGCAGTCGCGGTTCAGCGGTCGACCTGGGTGAAGTCCCAGACGTGTGGGGTACGAGCGAGCATCCGGGCCGGCGGGTCGGGCAGCGAGACCGGGTTGGCCCGCCACTTGGAGATGACCACCACCCGGTTGTCTGTGGAGGAGAAGACCTCGCTGGAGATGTGCATCGGGTCGTGTTCCAGCTCGGGCAGCGCCGTGTCGCAGACCCAGGAGAGCAGGTCGGCGAAACCGGCCCGCTCGGCGCGTACCTCCCACATCCGAACGATCACGTCGCCCGTCACTCTCCCCACTACACGCTGACGATCGTGAGCGGCATCGCGGAATCGGCCGGCAGGTCCAGCCGGCTCGGGGCCACCCCGGCGGCCACCAGGTGGGAGCCGAGCGCCGCGACCATCGCTCCGTTGTCGGTGCAGAGCTTCGGCCGGGGTACCCGGACCCGGATGCCGTGTTTCGCCGCCCGTTCCTCGGCCAGCGCCCGCAGCCGGGAGTTCGCCGCGACGCCGCCGCCGAGTACCAGCGTCTCGACGCCCCGGTCCCGGCAGGCCGCGATCGCCTTGCTGGTCAGTACGTCGCAGACCGCTTCCTGGAAGGACGCGGCCACGTCCGGTACCGGTACCGGCTCACCGGCCCGCTGCTTCGCCTCGACCCAGCGGGCGACCGCGGTCTTGAGGCCGGAGAAGGAGAAGTCGAACCGGTGCGCGGCGAGGTCCTTCGGCGCGGTCAGCCCGCGCGGGAAGGCGATCGCGTCCGGGGCGCCGGCCCGGGCCTCCCGGTCGATCGGCGGGCCGCCCGGGAAGGGCAGCCCGAGCAGTCGGGCCACCTTGTCGAACGCCTCTCCGGCGGCGTCGTCGATGGTGGCGCCGAGCGGGGTGACCCCGGTGGCCAGGTCGTCCACCAGCAGCAGCGAGGAGTGTCCGCCGGAGACCAGCAGCGCGATCGCCGGCTCGGGCAGCGGGCCGTGCTCCAGGGTGTCCACCGCGACGTGCGCGGCCAGGTGGTTCACCCCGTACACCGGCTTCTCGGCGGCCAGCGCGTAGCCCTTGGCGGCGGCCACCCCGACCAGCAGCGCACCGGCGAGCCCGGGGCCGGCGGTGACGGCGATCGCGTCGATGTCGGCCAGGGTCACCCCGGCGTCGTCCAGCGCGCGCCGCATGGTGGGCACGATCGCCTCCAGGTGGGCCCGGCTGGCCACCTCCGGCACCACCCCGCCGAACCGGGCGTGCTCGTCCACGCTGGACGCCAGCGCGTCGGCCAGCAGGGTGTGTCCGCGTACGACACCGACGCCGGTCTCGTCGCAGGACGTCTCGATCCCGAGGATCAGGGGTTCGTCAGCCATTGTTCGCCCGCTCCAGTTCGAGCTGCATCACCAGCGCGTCGGTGTTGCTCGGTTGGTAGTAGCCGCGCCGCACGCCGACCGGTTCGAAGCCGTACGTCGCGTAGAGACGCTGGGCCGGCGCGTTGTCCACCGCCACCTCCAGCAGCACCCGGCGTACGCCGTGCCGGTTCGCCTCGGCCAGCAGTTCGACCAGCAGCATCCGGCCGATGCCGGTGCGCTGGGCGTCCCGGCGTACCGCCACGTTCTGCACCCACGCCTCGTCCGGCGGGGCGACGGCGAGCCCCGCGTAGCCGACGAGCGCGTCGGTGGAGTCCAGCGCCGCGACGTAGTGGTGCCCGTTCGCCAGCTCGTTCCAGAACATCGCCGCCGACCACTGCTCGGCGCCGAAGAGGTCGGCCTCGATCAGCAGCGCCTCGGAGATGTGCCACCAGCGGAACGGGCTCAACCTGGTCACCGCGACGCTGCCCTCCCCGACCGCCGTCCTCACCGCAGGACCGGTTTGCGGCCGGTCGCCGCCACGGCGTCGGGCCGGCGCAGGTAGAGGGGCGTGAGCTGCTCACCGGGGGCGCCGGCCCGGACCCGCTCGGCCGCCAGCTCCGCCAGGGCGTACGGCGGGGGGTAGTCCAGGCCGGCTCGCGGCGGAAGTCCGAGGATGTCGGCGTACCGGCGGGATCCCTCGCCGACCGCGACCCGGACGCCGAGTTCCCGGGCCCGCTGCGCGACGGCGGCCGGGGTGTCGACCTCGGGCCCGGCCAGCCGCTCGCCGGCCAGGTCGTAGACGGCCCAGTAGATCTCCCGGCGGCGGGCGTCGGTGGCCACCAGCACCGGCCCGACCTCGGGGGCGGCGCCGGACCGGGGATGGGTCGCGGCCCGTCCGATGGCGTCGAGCGAGGGCACGCCGTAGGTGGGGATGCCCAGCACCTGTCCCATGCTGGCCGCGGTGACCAGACCGACCCGCAGCCCGGTGAACGGCCCGGGTCCGACCCCGGCCACCACGGCGGCCAGGTCGGCCGGCCGGGCGCCGGCCTCGGCGAGCACCTCGGAGACCTGCGGTGCGAGCAGTTCACCGTGGGCCCGGGCATCGACGACGCTGCGCTCGCCGCGCGGCGAGACCGCGTCGGCGGTGATCTCCGCCAGCGCGGCGGTCACCGCCGGGGTCGAGGAGTCCAACACGAGTACGAGCACATAGGCACCCTAACCGGGTGGTCGCCGGGGCCGGGGGCGACCCGGGGGCGCGGGCGCCGGGTCACGTCCGGCTCGGCCGGGTCCGGGAGGCGGATCTGCGCCCCGGGCGGCGCGACATCGCTGATGAGCGTGATACCACGCAGTCATCTTGATGACAGGGTGGTATCACGCTCTTTCGGGTACGTGCAGCATCACACGATGCCTCCGTCCCGGCTCACCGCGCTGCTCGGTACGACCCTGCGCCGACAGCGGGAACTGCGCGGCCTCACCCAGCGCGACCTGGCCGAGCGCTCCGGCGCCAGCCAGGCGGCGATCGCCCGGATCGAACAGGGTGTTCGGGCGCCGACGGTGGCGATGCTGGAGAGGCTGCTGGCCGCGCTCGATCTCCAGCTCACCGTGGCCGTCGAACCGCTCGACGCCCACCTCGACGCACGGATCGACGCGCTACGGAGCCAGACCGTCGCGGAGCGGATCGCGACGGTCGGACTGGACCGGATGCTGGACCGGCTCGGCGACCTGCCGCACGTGTTGACCGGGGCCACGGCGGCCCTGTTGCAGGGTGCGCCGGTGCCGGTGGACGACCTGGAGATCGCGGTGGCCTGGCGGGACGCCGAACGGTTCGCAGGCTGGTTGGAGCGCCACTACGCGCAGCGCTGGAATCCCCGGGTGGAGGAGTTCGGGTACCTGCACACCGACCCACGCGAGCCCGGCGAGCACCGCTGGCAGGTGGTCGGTGGCGTGCTGCGGGTCAGCATGGGCGACGAACTGCCGGAGGCGATGGAGGTCCGGCACGGCGGCCGCAGCTACCGGGTGGTGCCGCTCGCACTGGTGGAGGCGACCGAGCCGGCCACCGCCGACCTGTTGCGGCGGTGGCGGGCCCGGCACGCGTCAGCGGGCTGACCGCAGGCGGCTCAGCGGGCCGAGAGGTCCCAGTCGACGGTGGGCCGACCGGCGTCGGCGAGCGCCTTGTTGCAGGCGCTGAAGGGACGGGTGCCGAGGAAGCCCCGCGGGTTCATCGGGCTCGGGTGGCCGGCCTCCAGCACCACGTGCGCCGGGTTGGTGACCAGGGCCGCCTTCTTGCGGGCGTAGCCGCCCCAGAGCAGGAAGACGACCCGTTCCGGGCGGGCGTCGAGGGCCTTGATGGTGGCGTCGGTGAAGGCCTCCCAGCCCCTGTTGGCGTGCGATCCCGGAGTCGCCTGCCGGACGGTCAACACGGCGTTGAGCAGCAGCACGCCCTGGCTCGCCCAGCGGGTCAGGTTGCCGCTGCGCGACACCGGCACCCCGAGGTCGTCGGCCAGTTCCTTGAAGACGTTGCGCAGCGACGGTGGCACCGAGACGCCGTCCCGGACGCTGAAGCTGAGCCCGTGCGCCTGCCCCGCCCTGTGGTAGGGATCCTGGCCGAGGATCAGCACCCGGCAGTCCTCCGGCGCGCAGAGCCGGTAGGCCGTGAAGAGATCGTCCAGCGGGGGGAAGACGGTCTGGGTCGCGTATTCCCCGGCGACGAACTCGCCCAGCGCGGCGGTCTGGGCCGGATCGAGGTGCGGGTCCAGCGCCGCCCGCCAGGCCGGGGGCAACAGGGCCGGAAGATCCAGGGTCATCGGTAACCTCTCGAACGCCACGGTCGTTTCCCGCACTCTAGAAGTCCGGTACGACAGCGGGGATTCCGGTGCCCGCAGCCCTCTCAACGCAGCTTGGCGAGGCGGTCGGCCCAGTCGCCGCCGAACGGCACCAGCTCGACGCGTCGGGTGTCGTCGTCCCGCCGGTCGATGACCACCCGCAGATGCGTGTCGACCAGGTGCTCGACCATGCCCTCGCCCCACTCGACCACGGTGACCGCCTCGTCGACCGAGGCGTCCAGGTCGAGGTCGTCGATCTCGGCCCGGGGGTCGACGGCGTCGCCCAGCCGGTACGCGTCGGCGTGCACCAGCGTGACCCGGCCGCCCCGGGTCGGATCGGGCCGGTGTACCCGGGCGATCACGAAGGTCGGCGAGGTGATCTCACCGAGTACGCCCAGACCGGCGGCGATCCCCTGCACCAGGGCGGTCTTGCCGGCGCCCAGCGGGCCGGTGAGCACCAGCAGGTCCCCGGAGCGGAGCAGCCCGCCCAACCGCCGCCCGAACTCGTGGGTGTCCGGCACCGTCGGCAGCTCGCGGACCAGCTCGGTACCGCGCAACGCGTCGCTCATCGAGACAGCTCAATCCCTTCCTCTGCCGGGCAGCCGGTCGAGGAAGTCCAGCAGCGCCCGGTTGACCTCGTCGGCGTGTTCCAGCATCACCACGTGCCCGCTGTCGGGCACCTTGACGTACTCGGCGTCCGGCAGCCAGCGGACGATCTCCTCGGAGTGGGTTACCGGCGTGATCATGTCGCGCTCACCCACGATCACCAGGGTCGGACTCTCCCGCAGCGCGGCCAGCACCGGATAGCGGGCATGGGTGTAGATGGTGCGCAGATAGCGGGCCACCGTCTCGGTGGAGGTCCGCGAGTTCATCTTCTCCACGTAGGAGACCAGCGCCGGGCTGGGCGTCGGGGTGCCGAAGCCGTACCGGCGGGTGAGCAGCCAGGCCAGGTTGGCCGAGGCGCGCCGGGCCCGGTCGAGCACGCTGCCGGTCAGCCGGGTGGCGTTGTCGACCACCGGCAGCAGCGGTGCGCCGGCCCGGGCGACGATCGTCGGCAGGCCGAACTTCGTCTCCGCCACCAGCCCGCCCGAGGTCGCCATCAGCACGGTACCGATCACCCGCTCGGCGAAGAGCTCCGGATAGCGCTCCGCGAACGCCATGATGGTCATGCCGCCCATCGAGTGCCCGATCAGCACCAGCGGCCCGGTCGGCGCGGTCCGGTCGATCACCGAACGGAGCGTCTCGCCGAGCGCCTGGAGTTGGTATTCGCCGGACTCCAGCCGGCCGGACCGGCCGTGCCCCGGCTGGTCGTAGAAGACCAGCCGGTCCTCGCCCAGCTCGGTCAGCATCCTGCGCTGGAAGTGGAAGGTCCCCATGTCCAGGCAGAAGCCGTGCACGAAGAGCAGGGTCGGCCGCCCCGGACCGGGCGGCGGCCCCACCATCTCCACGTGGATGTCGGTGCCGTCGGCGGTGGAGACGACACAGGACTCGTCGTAGGGCAGCGCGCCGAAGGGTTCCGTCGCGTAGCGGTCGCCGGGTGCGGTCTTGGAACGGCGTACCACCGCCCGCTCGGCGGCCACCCCGGCGGCGATGCCGGCCGCCGCGACCCCGGCCGCCGCGCCGATGATGCCGGCCACCCGGAACAGCCCGCTCCGGGTCTGGGTACGCCCCGGCTGCCGCTGCACGGGTACCCGGGGCGGGGCGAGCCGCCTGGCCGGGCTCACCGGAATCCGCCTTCCGTTCGTGACTGCGGGGCTCGCAAACCCGGCTCACTCCTCGCACTCACGAGCGCGCTCCGTCGTACACCCGGGGCACCCGGACCCCGCCGAACCTGGTGACGATCTCGTAGTTGATGGTGCCGATCGCCTCCGCCCAGTCGTCCGCGGTCGGCACCCCCGCCGCACCGTCGCCGAAGAGCGTCGCCACGTCGCCCGGGACCACCGGGTCGTCGCCGCAGTCCAGCACGATCTGGTCCATGCAGACCCGGCCGGCGATCCGCCGCCGGGCACCGGCGAGCTGGACCGGGCCGACGTTGGAGGCGTGCCGGGGCACCCCGTCGGCGTAGCCCAGCGGCACGACGGCCAGCGTCGTCTCCCGCTCGGTGCGGTACGTGTGCCCGTAGGAGACGCCGGTGCCGGCGGGTACCCGCTTGGTCAGCGTCACCCGGGCCCGGGCGGTCATCGCCGGCCGCAGCCCGAACTGCTCGCCGGGGACCGGCGACAGCCCGTACATCGCGATGCCGGGACGGACCAGGTCGAAGTGGGTGTCGGGCCGGGTCAGCGTGGCCGCCGAGTTGGCCAGGTGCCGCAGCCGGGGGCGCAGCCCGGCCCGCTCGGCCAGGGTGAGCCCCTCGGTGAAGACCGCGAGCTGCCGGTCGGTGGTGGCGTGCGTCGGCGCGTCGGCGTAGACCAGGTGGCTCCAGAGCCCGACCACCTCGATCAGCCCGTCGGCCTGGGCCTTCGCCGCCGCGTCGAGCAGCTCGGGCCAGTCGTCCAGGGTCGCGCCGCCCCGCGACAGGCCAGTGTCGATCTTGAGATGGGTCCGGGCGGGCCGGCCGGCCCGCTCGGCGGCGGCGACCAGCTCGGCGAGCTGACCGAGGCTGGCGGCGGCCAGGTCGACGTCGGCGGCCACCCCGTCGTGCAGCGGAAGCCCGGGCGCCAGCAGCCAGGCCAGCACCGGAGCGGTGATCCCGGCCCGGCGCAGCGTCAACGCCTCGTCCAGGGTGCAGACGCCCAGCCAGTCCGCCCCGGCGTCGAGTGCCGCCCCGGCGGCCGGGAGCATGCCGTGGCCGTACGCGTCACCCTTGACCACGGCCATCAGCTCGGCGCTCGTCCCGGACCGCAGTCGGGACACGTTGTCGCGGATCGCGTCAAGATCGACGCGTACCTCGGCCTGCCACATGCGCTCAGCCTACTTGTGGGTAGATCGAAATGGCCCCGGGTGGCGCGACCAGGACACTTCGCCGCTCACCGGGGCAGCCTGGCGATCACCGGGCGCAGCGCGGCGGCCACGTCGGCGGCGGTCACCGGACCGCGCCGGGCGGCCTCCTGCCCGGCCAGCCCGTGCAGGTACGCGGCGGAGGCCGCCGCCCGCTCGGCCGGCAGTCCGGCGGCGAGGAGCGAGCCCAGCAACCCGGCCAGCACGTCGCCGGTGCCGGCGGTGGCGAGCGCCGGCGTGCCGGTCGGGTTGGCGATGGCCCGCCCGTCCGGGGTGGCCACGACCGTCCGGTCGCCCTTGAGCAGCACCACCGCGTTCATCCAGGTGGCCAGTTGCAGCGCGGCGGCGACCCGGTCCCGGGGCGGTTCGCCGCAGAGCCGGGCGTACTCGCGGTCGTGCGGGGTGACCACGATCGGCGCGTCCCGCTCCCGCAGCCGCTCCGCCATCGAGCCGTCGACCAGCAGGGTGAGCGCGTCCGCGTCCAGCACCACCGGCACCGGCGCGGCGAGTACGCAGCGCAGCGCGGTCGCGGCCGCCTCGTCGGTGCCGAGCCCGGAGCCGCAGACCCAGGCCTGCACCCGGCCGGCATCGGTGACCCGGTCGGCGGCAACCACCGAGGGATAGCGGCGCAGCACCTCGGCGCGGGCGCCACCGGCGTACCGGATCATGCCGGTCGGTCCGGCGACCGCGCCGCCGACCGAGAGCACCGCCGCGCCCGGGTACGTCGCCGAGCCGGTGGCCAGCCCGACCACGCCCCGGCTGTACTTCTCCTCCTCGGGGCCGAGCCGCGGCCACCAGTCGGACACGTCCGACCACTCGGTGACCCGTACCGCCGGGTCGGCCCGCAGCCACGGGCCGAGCCCGATGTCGACCAGCTCGACCTGCCCGGCCCGGGGTGCGGCCGCGCCGACCACCAGGGCGGGCTTGAGGCAGCCGAAGGTGACCGTCAGGTCCGCCGTCACCGTGCCGGGCAGGCCGAGCGAGCGCGGCACCTCGCCGGTGTCGACCTCGACGCCGCTCGGCACGTCCACCGCGACCACCGGCGGCCGGTCCCCTGACCGGCCGGTCAGGCCGGGCAGCCCGGCCACCAGCCGGGCGGCCGGCTCGCGCAGCCCGCCCGAGCCGCCGATCCCGACGATCCCGTCCAGCACCAGGTCGGCCCGGTCCGGCAGCCCGTCGACGATCCGGCCGCCGGCCGCCCGCAGCGCCGCCAGGCCGCCCTGGTGCACCCGCTCCGGGGCCAGCAGCAGCGCGCTCACCGCCGCACCCCGGCCGGCGAGCCGGGCACCCGCGTAGAGGGTGTCGCCGCCGTTGTCGCCGGAGCCGGCCAGCAGCAGCACCCGGGCGCCGTAGACCCCGCCGCCCCGCTCGGCGAGCAGCCGGGCGCAGTGCCCGGCCAGCCCGCCGGCGGCCCGCCGCATCAGAGTGCCGGCCGGCAGGGTGGCCATCAGGGCGCGCTCGGCGGCGCGTACGTCCGCCACCCGCCACGCGGCCCTCATCGCTCCGCCACCACCATCGCCGAGGCGATGCCGCCGTCGTGCGACAGCGACAGGTGCCAGCGCTGCACCCCGCGCTCGGTGGCGGCGGCCGCGACCGTGCCGGAGACGGTCAGCCACGGCCGCCCGTCCGGGTCGGAGACCACCTCGCAGTCGTGCCAGTGCAGTCCGGCCGGTGCGCCCAACGCCTTGGCCACCGCCTCCTTCGCGGCGAACCGGGCGGCGAGCGACTCGGCCGAGCGCGGGTTGCCCGACCCGGTGACCCGCTCCGCCCCGGTGAAGAGTCGATCGGCCAGCAGCGGGGTGCGTGCGAGCGCCCGGGCGAACCGATCGACCAGTACGACGTCGATGCCGACTGCGACGATCACCGCCTCACCCTACCGGCGGGCGCGGGAGCGCACGGGACGGTGAACCGCTCACTCCACGGTGACCGACTTGGCCAGGTTGCGCGGCTGGTCCACGTCGTGCCCCCGGGCGGCGGCGATCTCGCAGGCGAGCACCTGCAACGGCACCGTGGTCACCAGTGGGGCCAGCAGGGTCGGGGTGCGCGGTACGTAGATCAGGTGGTCGGCGTACGGCGTCACCGCCTCGTCGCCCGCCTCGGCGATCACGATGGTGCGGGCGCCCCGGGCCCGGATCTCCTGGATGTTGGAGACGATCTTGTCGTGCAGCATCCCCCGCCCGGCCGGGGACGGCACGATGCAGACCACCGGGGTGCCCTTGTCGATCAGCGAGATCGGCCCGTGCTTCAGCTCGCCGGCCGCGAACCCCTCGGCGTGCATGTAGGCGAGTTCCTTGAGCTTGAGCGCGCCCTCCAGGGCGACCGGGAAGCCGACGTGCCGGCCGATGAAGAGCACCGTCGGCGCCGATTTGAGCTCCCGGGCCAGCTCGCGGACCGGCTCGATGTCGGCGAGCAGTTCGCGCAGCTTCTCCGGCATCTCCTGGAGCTGGTCCACCACCGCGGCGACCTCGTCGGCGTACTTGATGCCGCGCACCTGGGCCAGGTGCAGGCCGATCAGGTAACAGGCCACCACCTGGGTGAGGAACGCCTTGGTCGAGGCGACCGCCACCTCGGGGCCGCCGTGGGTGTAGAGCACGGCGTCGGACTCGCGCGGGATGGTGGAGCCGTTGGTGTTGCAGATGGCCAGCACCCGGGCCTTCTGCTCCTTGGCGTGCCGCAGCGCCATCAGGGTGTCCATGGTCTCGCCGGACTGGGAGATCGCCACCACCAGGGTGGACCGGTCCAGCACCGGGTCGCGGTAGCGGAACTCGCTGGCCAGCTCGACCTCGCAGGGGATCCGGGTCCAGTGCTCGATGGCGTACTTCGCCACCATCCCGGCGTGGTAGGAGGTGCCGCAGGCGACGATGAAGATCTTGTCGGCGTCCCGCAGGTCCTGGTCGGAGAGGCGGACCTCGTCGAGGACGATCTCGCCGGTCTCCTTGAGCCGGCCGAGCAGGGTGTCGGCGATCGCCTGCGGCTGCTCGGCGATCTCCTTCAGCATGAAGTAGTCGTAGCCGCCCTTCTCGGCGGCCGAGGCGTCCCAGTCGATGTGGAAGTCCTTGCCGGCGGCGGGTGCGCCGGCGAAGTCGGTGATCTCGATGGCGTCGGCGGTGATCAGTACGACCTGGTCCTGACCCAGCTCGACCGCTTCCCGGGTGTGCTCGATGAACGCGGAGACGTCGCTGGCCAGGTAGTTCTCGCCGACGCCGCGTCCGACCACCAGCGGCGAGTTGCGCCGGGCCCCGACCACCGCGCCGGGGATCGCGGCGTCGACCGCGAGCAGCGTGAAGGCGCCCTCCAGCCGCTGGCAGACCTGGCGCATCGCGGCGGCCAGCAGGGCGGGCCCGTCCGGTTCACCGGCGGCGCGGAGCCGGGACAGCTCACCGGCGAGCAGGTGCGCGGCGCACTCGGTGTCGGTGTCGCTGGTGAACTCGACGCCCTCGGCCTCCAGCTCGGCGCGGAGTTTGGCGAAGTTCTCGATGATGCCGTTGTGGATCACCGCCACCCGGCCGTCGGTGGCCCGGTGCGGGTGGGCGTTGCGGTCGGTGGGCCCGCCGTGGGTGGCCCACCGGGTGTGCCCGATGCCGGTGGTACCGGCGCCGATGCCGGGCGCCGCGTCGTCGTCCGCCGACCGCTCGGCCAGCGCCTTCTCCAGGTTGGCCAGCTTGCCGGCCTTCTTCTCGGTCAGCAGCTCACCCTCGGCGACGACCGCCACGCCGGCCGAGTCGTAGCCGCGGTACTCCAGCCGCCGCAACCCGTCCAGCACGATGCCCAGCGCCGGCCTGGCGCCGGCGTAACCCACGATTCCGCACATGGCCCGCAGCCTAACCTAAGTTCGCTCATCTGGCCTGCTCGAAAGGTGCTCGTTCGATCACTGATGCTGCGCGGTATTCTGGCCCGCCCGCACAACCGGACGAACCGCCACTCCACCGGCCCGCCCACCCTTCACCGGTACATCGCGGCCAGCGGTGACGGGGTACCGTGACTGGCGCATTCGCTGCCATCTCCTCCGGCGCCTCCCCCTCCCGGTCGCCGCGCCCCTGCTGTCCGCCATACCTGGAGCCAGACCCGATGACCGACTCGCCGCCCCCGCACAACCCGTACGACCCCTCCGCCGAGCACGAGCCGCCGACGACGAAGTTCGGCCCGCCGCAGCAGCCCCGCCCGGAGAACCCGGCCGAGGAGGAGGACGCCCCGACGACCAGGTACGCCCCGCCGCAGCCGCCGCAGCCGTCCAGCTACGGACAGCCGGCGCAGCCGACGACGTACGGTCAGCCCCCGGCCCAGCCGGGCGGCTACGGACAGCCCCCGGCTCAGCCCGGGCCGTACGGGCAGCCGGCCTGGGGCCAGCCCCCGCAGGCGGCCGGGTACGGCCAACCGCAGCAGCCGGACCCGTACGCCCAGCCACAGCAACCCAACCCGTACGCCCAGCCACAGCAGCCGAACCCGTACGCCCCGCCGCAGCAGCCCGGCCCGGGCCAGCCGCCGGCCCCGGCCTACGGTGCCGGCCCGGCGTACCCGCCGCAGTCCGGCCCACCAGCCACGCCATACCCGACCAGCGGGGCGCCGAACCAGCAGGACGCCGGTTACGGCGTCTACCCGCCGCAGTCCGGCCCGCCGCAGTCCGCCCCGCCCGGCACCGACCCCTACGCGGCGGCCGGCGTCGGCGGCTACCCCGGTTACGGGCAGCCGGGGCAGCCGGGCTACCCGGGCGGGCCGTTCCCGCCGGCACCGCCGAAGAAGAGCAACAAGACCATGATCATCGTGATCGTGGCCGTGGTGGTGGTCGTGCTGGTCGCCTGCGTCGGGCTCTGCCTCGGCCCGCTGTCCTTCATGGACCAGGTGCGCAAGACGATGGAGACCAGCCTCGACGCCACTCCGCCGCCGTCCACGTCGGACGGGCAGGACGGCGGCGACCCGGGCAGCGGCGGCCAGACGGTGGCCTACGAGGTGACCGGCGACGGCCGGGTCGCGCTCTCCTACATCGACGGCGCCGGCAAGCAGGTGCACCTGCCGTCGGTCGAACTTCCGTGGAAGAAGGAGGTCAAGATTCCCGAGGACGAGCTGAAGACGGTGGTGGCGATCCGCACCGGGGGTGGCTCCGGCGACATCTCCTGCAAGATCACGGTCGACGGGAAGTCCACCGCCTCGAAGACCGCCAGCGGCAACTACGCGACCCTGACCTGCTCGGATTTCGGGATCTGACGAAACGGCACGGCACGGCTCTAGGGTGACGGGGTGACGACGACAACCGACTCCGATCCCCTGGTCCGCCGGATGCGCCCGTTCGGCACCACCATCTTCGCGGAGATGTCGGCGCTGGCGGTGCGCACCGGCGCGGTCAACCTCGGTCAGGGCTTTCCGGACACGGACGGGCCGCCCGAGATGCTGGCGGCGGCGGTGGCGGCGCTGCGCGGCGGGCAGAACCAGTACCCGCCCGGTCCGGGCGTCCCGGCGCTGCGCGCCGCCGTCGCCGCACACCAGCGCCGGTTCTGGGGACTGGAGTACGACCCGGACGGGCAGGTGCTGATCACGGCCGGGGCGACCGAGGCCATCGCGGCGGCGATCCTCGGGCTCTGCGAGGCCGGCGACGAGGTGGTCTGCTTCGAGCCGTACTACGACTCGTACGCCGCCTCGATCGCCCTGGCCGGAGCGGTCCGGCGGCCGGTCACGCTCCGCCCGGTCGACGGCGGCCGGTACGCCTTCGACCCGGCGGAGCTGCGCGCCGCCTTCGGGCCCCGGACCCGACTGGTGCTGCTCAACTCGCCGCACAACCCGACCGGCAAGGTCTTCGACGCCGACGAGCTGGCGCTGATCGCCCGGTTGTGCCAGGAGCACGACGCCCTCGCGGTCACCGACGAGGTCTACGAGCACCTGGTCTTCGCCGACGCCGGCAGCCCGCACATCCCGCTGGCGACCCTTCCGGGCATGTGGGAACGCACCCTGCGGATCTCCTCGGCCGGCAAGACGTTCTCCTGCACGGGCTGGAAGATCGGTTGGGCCAGTGGCCCGGCACCGCTGGTGGCGGCGACGATGCGGGTCAAGCAGTTCCTCACCTTCACCGGCGGGGCGCCGCTGCAACCGGCGGTCGCGGTGGCCCTGGCGCTGCCGGACGGCTACTACCACGGTTACCGGGCCGACCTCCAGGCGCGGCGGGACCAGCTCTCGGCCGGGCTGGTCGAGGCCGGCTTCGAGGTGCTGGTCCCGGAGGGGACCTACTTCGTCACCGCCGACATCACCGCGCTGGGCGGGCGGGACGGGGTGGAGTTCTGCCGCTCGCTGCCGGAGCGCTGCGGGGTGGTCGCCGTACCGACCCAGGTCTTCTACGACCACGTCGAGGCGGGGCGGCGGCTGGTCCGGTTCGCCTTCTGCAAGCGCCCGGAGGTGCTGGCCGAGGCGGTGACCCGGCTGCGCACACTCGGCGACGCACCGGCCTGACCACGGCCGCGGCGTCGCTCAGGCGCCCTCCGCCAGGCCCGCGACACGGCCGTCGGGCAGCGCCCCGGCTACGGCATCGGCGCCGGCCGGCCGGGAGCGCGGGATACGGATCCGGGCGCCGTCGAGCAGTCCCGTCTCGGCGTCGTCGAGAAAGGCCAGGTCCGCCTCGACGTGCCGGCTCGCGGCCGAGAGCAGCAGCTCGACCACCGGATCGCTCGCCTCCCGGCGCAGCGTGCCGAGGTTGCGCAGCTCGCGCAGCAGATAGCCGCGCTGGTTGGCGAGCACGGTACGCACCACGTCGGCGGAGCCGGAGCGGGCGGCGGCGGTGACCTTCAGGAAGAAGTCGTCCCGGAAGCCGCCGCTGCGCGGGCTCGGCTCGGCCAGCCACCTGGCCAGTTCGGTCCGGCCGGCGGGGGTGATCTCGTAGACCACCCGGTCCGGCTTGACCGGCTGCGCCTGCCGTTCGGCCCGGACCAGCTCGTCCCGGGCCAGCCGGTCGAGGATCTGGTAGAGATGGCCGATGTTCAGTGCTCCCCACTGTGGACCGACGGCCGTCTCGAAGGCGCCCTTCAGCTCGTAGCCGTAACTCGGGCCGTCGGCGAGCAGCGCGAGTACCGCATGCTGGATGGCCATCCCTGACCCACCTTCCGGCCGTCCACACGGCCTCTTGCATTGTGACAATGTATAGCGCAGAGTGTCCTGCGGGAGACGAGGAGGGGCCCGTTGGTCGGATTCATCTGGCGGCAACTGCGGGCCCGGCTCTGGCGATCACTCGCCCTGCTGACCGGGGTACTCGTCGCGACCACCGGCTTCGTCGTGCTGACCGGCACCACCACCACCTCCCAACTGCGCCTGAACGAACAGGTGCAACGCGAGACCCGCGCCGCGTACGACATTCTCGTCCGTCCGAACGGGACACAGGCCGATCTCGAGACAGCCCGGGGTGTCGTCCGTCCCAACTACCTCTCCGGCCTCTTCGGCGGCATCAGCATGGCCCAGTACGAGCAGGTTCGCACGGTCGACGGCGTCGACGTCGCGGCCCCGGTGGCGATGCTCGGCTACTCCCTGCACGAGATGCGGGCCCACCTCGACCTCACCGACGCGGTCGACCGGTCCCTCGACCGGCAGGTGATCCGGGTCGACCCGACCTTCCTGGCCGAACGCGGCCTGTCCCGGACGACCGGCAAACCCCGGTACGTCTACCTGACCCGCAACCGCCTCGCCTACCCGGTCTGGGAGGACGGCGGCATCGCCAGCGCGGCCCTCTACACCGACGGCCGGCGCTACCCGCTGAACGCCTGCCGGAACGGCTACATCGTGCCCCGGGAGATCTTCCCCGACGGGCGGACCGAACCGGTCTGCGACATCGGCGCGGAACCGAGCCTCACCCGCACCTCGCCGGACACCGACTACACCCAGGTCGCCGTCGCCCGGCTGCTGCCGGACGGACGGTTCGAGAACTCGCCGCACGATCCCTTCGGGATCCAGGACACCGCGCCCACCGCGACCGACCGGCTGGTGCTGCCGGTCCGGTGGATCGTCCCGTTCCTGCTCGCCGCCGTCGACCCGCCCGCCGAGGACCGGCTGGTCGGGTTGACCGACGCCGTGGTCGACGGCCGGCCACTGACCCGGGACGACACGACCGTCGAGAGCAGCCTGCTCGGCCCGGCCTACCGGAACGTCCCGGTGCTCGCCACCAGCCGCCCCTACCTGGACGGGCGGGTGGCGGCCAGCTACACCCGGCTGCGCCCGGAGCGGGTCGCCGGCCTGCAACAGGCCGAACTGCTGGCCGCACTGAGCGGCAGCGGCGAGCCGGCCGGCGGCGCGAGCGCCGACCCGAACACCAACTACCAGCAGGAGATGCGCGACGCCGTCCGGCAGCAGACCGGACTGGGCAGCCTGAGCCCGGTCGTCCAGGCCGGGCCGATCGAGTACGACCAACTCTCCGACGGCAGCCTGCGGCCCCGGGCCGGAAGTCCCGACCTGCCGGCGTACCGGGCCGACGGGCCGGGCACCTATCCGGCGCCCTGGCTCGCCGGTGACGTCGCCTTCCGGCCGCTGCGCCAGCTCGGTCAGCCGAGTTCGCAGACCGGCGGCGGGATGGGCTGGCAGGCGGTCGGCATCTTCGACCCGGAACGGCTGACCAGCTTCAGCGCGCTCTCCGAGGTGCCGCTGGAGACGTACGCACCGCCGCAGGCCGTCGGCGCCGACCGGGCCAGCCGGGAGGCGCTCGGCGACCGCCCGCTGCTGCCCAGCGGAAACCCGGCCGGCTACCTCTCCAGCCCGCCCCTGCTGCTGACCAGCCTCGCCGCCGTACCGAAGCTGCTGGAGGGCGGCAACGACCCGCAACTGGCCGCCCCGATCAGCGCGATCCGGATCCGGGTCGGCGGAGTCGCCGGCTACACCGAGGAGGCGGAACGGCGGGTCCGGCAGGTCGCGGAGCGGATCGCCGCCCGTACCGGACTCGACGTCGACGTCACCTTCGGCTCGTCACCGGCCCCGCAGACCGTGGAGCTGCCCGCCGGCTCGTTCGGCCGGCCCGAACTCCGGCTGACCGAGGGCTGGTCCTCGATCGGCGTCGCGTCGGTGATCGTCCGGGCGGTGGACCGCAAGAGCGTCGTACTCTTCCTGCTCGTCCTCACCGTCTGCGCGCTCTTCCTCGCCAACGCGGTCTCGGCCGCCGTCCGGGACCGTCGGGCCGAGCTGGCGGTGCTCGCCTGCCTCGGCTGGCCGGCCCGGCGGATCGGCGCGGCGATCCTCGGCGAGGTGGCGCTGATCGGCCTCGCCGCCGGAGTGCTGTCACTGCTCCTCGCCGCCCCGCTCGGCGCCCTGCTCGGCGTCGAGGTGGGCTGGTGGCGGGCGGCGCTCGCCGTACCCGTGGCGCTGCTGGTCGCGGTCGTGGCCGGCGCCGGCCCGGCGGTGCGGGCCGCCCGCTCCCATCCGGCCGGCGCGCTCCGGCCGGCCGCCGCCCCGGTCCGGCGGACCCGACGGGTACGCGGAGTGCTCGGCCTCGCCCTGCTCAACCTGGTCCGGGTACCGGGCCGGGCCCTGCTCGGCGCGGCGGCCCTCGGCATCGGGGTGGCCGCGTCGACGGTGCTCGCCGCGATCAACTACGCCTTCCGGGACACGGTGCTGGGCAGCCTGCTCGGCGACACCGTCTCGGCGACGGTGCGCACCGCCGACACCGTGGCCGCGACCGCCACCGTGCTGCTCGGCGCGGCGGCCGTGGCCGACGTGCTCTACCTGAACATCCGCGACCGGGCCGGCGAACTGGCGGCACTGCGCGCGACCGGCTGGACGGAGTCCGCGCTGACCCGGCTGGCCGCCTACGAGGGAGCCGGGATCGGCCTGCTCGGCGCGCTGGCCGGTACGGCCGTCGGGCTGGCCGGCGCCGCCGCGCTGATCGGCGGGCTCTCCACCGGAGTCGTCCTCACCGGGGTCGGCACCGCTGCCGCCGGAGCGCTCGTCGCCTGCCTGGCGGCGCTCGTCCCGGCGGCGCTGCTGCGCCGGGTTCCCACCGGTCACCTGCTAGCCGAGGAGTAACCATGACGGACACCGGGGTCAGCGTCACCGTCACCGCGCTGACCAAGCGGTTCTCCGGCGGCGAACTCCCGATCGTCGCGGTGGACGAGCTGTCCCTGGACGTGGCCGCCGGCTCGGTGGTGGCGCTGAGCGGGCCGAGCGGCTCCGGCAAGTCGACGCTGCTGCACCTGGTCGGCGCGATCGAACCGGCCGACGCGGGCTCGGTCGTCGTCGGCGGGCAGGAGATAACCCGACTGGGCCGTCGCGCCCTCGCCGGATACCGCCGGAGCATCGGCTTCGTCTTCCAGCGCTACCACCTGCTGCCCGCACTGACCGCGCTGGACAACGTGCTGGCGCCGGTGCTGCCGTACCGGGTCGGCTACGACCGGACGGCCCGGGCCCGGGAACTGCTCGCCGCGGTGGGGCTCGGCGGCCGGGAGCGGGCGCTGCCGGCACAGCTCTCCGGTGGCCAGCAGCAGCGGGTCGCGGTGGCCCGGGCCCTGATCGGCGAGCCGGCGCTGCTGCTGGCGGACGAACCGACCGGCAACCTCGACTCGACCAGTGGCGGTGAGATCCTCGACCTGCTGCTGCGGTTGCGCGAGGAGCGGGGCGTCACGATCCTGCTGGCCACCCACGAGCAGCACATCGCCGCCCGGTGCGACCGGCTCGTCCGGCTCCGGGACGGCCGGGTCATCGAGGACCTCGACCTCACCGGTGGCGAGGGGCCGGACCACACCCTGGCCCGGGCCAGCCAGCTCCGGCTCTAGGATCTCCGCCGGCCCCATCGCAGGGTCCCGCGACGCGGGCCGGCGGTCCAGGCCCGCTCCGCCGTTCCGCCCGTGGGTCGGAGCGGCGGGGCGGGCACGGAGGCGTTACGCCGGCACCGGGCTGGCGGTACGCACCTCGGCGGCGATCCGTTCCGCGACCTCCTGGGCCAGCTCCACGGTGGCCGCCTCGACCATCACCCGGACCAACGGCTCGGTGCCGGAGGGGCGGAGCAGGACCCGACCCGTCTCGCCCAACTCGGCCTCGGCCCGCTGCACCGCGCCGAGTACGCCGGGTGCGCCGGATCCCACGGTCCGGTCCGCGACCGGCACGTTGATCAGCACCTGCGGCAGCTTGGTCAGCACCGAGGCCAGCTCGGCGAGAGTACGGCCGGTGGCCGCCACCCGGGACATCAGGTGCAGCCCGGTGAGGATGCCGTCGCCGGTGGTCGCGTACGCCGGCAGCACCAGGTGCCCGCTCTGCTCGCCGCCGAGCGCCAGCCCGGAGGCGCGCAGCTCCTCCAGCACGTACCGGTCGCCGACCTTGGTCTCGACCAGCCGGATCCCGGCGGCGGACATGGCCAGCCGCAGGCCGAGGTTGCTCATCACGGTGGCGACCAGGGTGTCCCGGGTCAGCGTCCCGGCCTCCCGCATGGCCAGCGCCAGGATCGCCATGATCTGGTCGCCGTCCACCTCACTGCCGTCGGCGGTGACCGCCAGGCACCGGTCGGCGTCGCCGTCGTGCGCGATGCCGAGGTCGGCACCGTGCTCCGCCACGGCCGCCCGCAGGTTGTCGAGGTGCTGCGAGCCGCAGTCGTCGTTGATGTTGAGCCCGTCCGGCTCGGCGTGGATGGCGATGACCTCGGCACCGGCCTCCCGGTACGCCACCGGGGCGATCTCCGAGGCGGCGCCGTTCGCGCAGTCGACGACGACCTTGAGCCCGTCGAGCCGGTGCGGGATCGTACCGACCAGGTGCTGGATGTAGTGCTCGGCACCGTCGAGCAGGTCGTGCACCCGGCCGACGCCGGCACCGGTCGGCCGCTGCCAGCCGGCCGAGCCGTTCGCCTCGACCGCGGCCTCGATCTTCAACTCGACGTCGTCGGGAAGCTTGTGCCCGCCGGCCGCGAAGAGCTTGATGCCGTTGTCCGGCATCGGGTTGTGCGACGCGGAGAGCATCACCCCGAGGTCGGCCTTGGCCTCGCCGACCAGGAAGGCCACGCCGGGGGTGGGCAGCACCCCGACCCGGACCACGTTCGCCCCGGCGCTGGTCAGCCCGGCCACCACCGCGGCCTCCAGCATCTCGCCGCTGGCCCGGGTGTCCCGGCCGACCACCGCGAGCGGCGGATGGCTCCGGTCGGACTCGGCGAGGGTCTGCGCGGCCGCGACCGCGACCGCGAGTGCCAACTCGGGGGTGAGGTCGGCGTTCGCGCGTCCGCGTACGCCGTCGGTGCCGAACAGCCGCCCCATGCGCGAAACCTCCGGAAAGCGCGCCAGTGGTAAACGACGAAACGGCCGGACACCGCCACCGCGGAAGGGGGCGGTTTCCGGCCGTACGTCAGACGTACAAGGTGTTGCCGCTGATCAACGCTTGGAGTACTGGGGCGCCTTGCGGGCCTTCTTGAGACCGTACTTCTTGCTTTCCTTCTCCCGGGCGTCCCGGGTGAGGAAGCCGGCCTTCTTCAGCGCGGGGCGGTCGTCGGGGTCGTTGGCGATCAGCGCCCGGGCGATGGCCAGCCGCAGCCCGCCGGCCTGGCCGGTGGTGCCGCCGCCACGCAGGTTGGCGATGATGTCGAACGCCTCGGGCTTCTCGGCGGTCACCAGCGGCTCCTTGATGAGCTGCTGGTGCACCTTGCTCGGGAAGTACGCCTCAAGCTCACGACCGTTGCAGGTGATCTTGCCGCTGCCGGGGACGATCCGGACCCGGACGATCGCCTCCTTGCGCCGGCCCACGGTCTGGATCGGCCGGTCGCCACGAGGAGCCCGGGCCACCGGGGCGGGCACCGGGGCTTCGGTGGTCGCGATGGTGTCGGTCATGCTGCTTCCTTCGCCCGCGCTCACTGCGCGATCTGCTTGATCTCGAACGGCACCGGCTGCTGCGCGGCGTGCGGGTGCTCGGCACCGGCGTAGACCTTCAGCTTCTTGATCAGCTTACGGCCGAGCTTGTTGTGCGGGAGCATGCCCTTGACGGCCAGCTCGATGGCCCGGTCGGGACGCTTGGTCAGCAGCTCGTCGTAGCCGACCTGCTTCAGACCGCCCGGGTAGCCGGAGTGCCGGTAGGCGACCTTGGTGTGCCGCTTGTTGCCGGTCAGCGCCACCTTGCCCGCGTTCACGACGACGACGAAGTCACCGGTGTCCACGTGCGGCGCGAAAGTCGGCTTGTGCTTGCCCCGCAGCAGCGTGGCAACGTGAGTGGCCAGACGGCCCAGCACGACGTCTGACGCGTCGATGACGTGCCACTGACGCTCGATTTCACCCGGCTTCGGGCTGTACGTACGCACAGGTCTACCTTGTCTCGTCGTCGGTCTGGGGTCGCGCACCGGTCGCCAGGCACGCACAAACGACCAAGCGTACCCGGGAAAGGCACGCCCGCGGATGTCACGTGAAAACTTGGGTGTCACACAACAGCAGGCAACGATACCCGGTCGCCCGCACCCGGGTCAAAACGGGTGCAAGGAAGGGCCCCCGCTACAACAGAAAACGATATACGGGGGCCCTTCCTTGCATGCAAGTCACACCCCGGGGAGGCGGTGGGGGGATGGGCGGAGGTAGACCACCCAGGTCACCACCAGGCAGAGGGCGTACCAGGCGATGAAGGCCAGGTAGGCAGCGTCGGCCGAGGAGTACGCCAGGAACGACTGCCGGAAGGCGATGTTGACCAGTACGCCCCCGAACGCGCCGACCGCCCCGGCGATCCCGATCAGGGCGCCGGAGAGCCGCCACGCCCGGCGCTGCGCGGCTTCCGGATCCAGCTCGCCGGCGGCCACCGCCCGGGCCGCCCGGGCGCGGAAGATCGCCGGGATCATCTTGTACGTCGATCCGTTGCTCACCCCGGAGAGCACGAAGAGCCCGATGAACCCGATCAGGTAGAGGGTCAGCGAGCGCTCCCGGGAGGCGTAGTAGACCAGCCCGGCGCCGACCGCCATGGCGGCGAAGGTCACCCAGGTGACCCGGGCCCCGCCGTACCGGTCGGCGAGGTGGCCGCCGACCGGCCGGATCAGCGAGCCGACCAGCGGCCCGAGGAAGGTCAGGTACGCCGCGTCGAGCGGGCTGCCGAACCGGTCGCCGAACTGCACCAGCAGCACCTGCCCGAAGGCGAAGCCGAAGCCGATGAACGACCCGAAGGTGCCGATGTAGAGCACCGACATCACCCAGGTGTGCGGGTCCCGGGCCGCCTCCCGGATCGCCCCCCGCTCGTTGCGGACCCCGGTGATGTTGTCCATGTAGCGGGCCGAGGCGAGCGCGGCGAGCACGATCAGCGGGAGATAGACCGCCGGCACCAGGCGCGGGTACGCCGCGCCCGCCGTGGCCAGCACCGCCAGCCCGACGAGTTGGACGGCGGCCACCCCGATGTTGCCGCCGCCCGCGTTCAGGCCCAGCGCCCAGCCCTTGAGCCGCTGCGGATAGAAGAGGTTGATGTTCGCCATCGAGGAGGCGAAGTTGCCGCCGCCGACCCCGGCCAGGCAGGCCAGCACCATCAGCGTGCCGTACGACACCCCGGGCTCGATCAGGATCGTCATCGGCACCGCCGGGACCAGCAGCAGCAGGGCGCTGACGATCGTCCAGTTCCGCCCGCCGAACCGGGCCACCGCCAGGGTGTACGGCAGCCGCAGCGTCGCACCGAGCGCGGCCGGTACGGCGGTGAGCAGGAACTTCCCGGCCGGGTCGATCCCGTACTCCGGGCCGAGGAAGAGCACCAGGACGGACCAGAGGCTCCACACCGAGAAGCCGATGTGCTCGGAGACGATCGAGACGATCAGGTTGCGCCGGGCGATCGGCGCCCCCGTGCTACGCCAGAAGTCCGGATCCTCGGGGCGCCAGTCGTCGAGCTGGTGCCGGCGGGCGGCCACGGGTGCGGCGGCGGGCTCCGGCGGCGCGAGGGTGCCGAGGCCGGCCGCCGGGGCGCTGGCCGTGCGGTCGGTCCCGGGACCGGCGGTCGGGCCGGTGGCAGTACTGGTCATGCCGCCCGAACGTAGGAGCGCGGGGTTTCCCGGCGGTTCGGGCTCGAAGTCGGACCGGCAACGGTCGGCGCACGGCGGGCACCGGCAGGCGGTGAGATCGCCGGGCGCCCGCGCGGCGGGGCGCTCAGATGCCCTGGAGGATACGCAGCGCCCGGCTCACCCGGAACATGGTGTCGGCGTCGGCGACCGAGACGCGCTCGGTGAACCACTTTTTCATCGGTGACGAGAGCCGGTCCGGCATCACCACGTATTCGCCCATGGTGACGGCGAGCGGGGAGTCCCGGAGCAGCTCGGAGTCGACCACCTCGGCGACGATCACGATCGGCACGTCGGTGGAGTTGTACACGTCGGAGCTGATCACCAGGCCGAGCCGGGACCGGGCACCGTCGATCCGCCAGATCTCGCCCCTACGCACCCGGACGCCCGCCGAGAGCCGCGTCGACCAGTGCGGCCTCCTGGGCGTCGGCGATGGCGGCGGCCTCGATGTCCAGGCGGGCCCGGCCGACGGCCGCGGCGTGCGCGGCGAAGACCTCGCGGAGTGCCTTCTCCCGGGCGGCCTGGTCGATCCAGGCGGATAGCGACATTCCGTCCCGTTTCGCGAAGCGCCGGGCCTCTTCGATCGTCTCGTCGGAGAACGAGAGGGTCACCTTGGCGGTCATGCCACTCAGCCTACCGGCGGTATGACCAGCCGTCATTCCGACCACCCGCACCGGTCCGGCTGTCACCTCGGCACCGGCTGTCCCTACAGCTCGCGCCGACCTCCGAAGACGGCGAACCGCCACGACTTGTAGAAGCAGTCGACACCGACGAAACCCGCCTCGACCAGCCACCGGCACTGGTCCGGCACCGGCGCCGGGCGGTCGTGCAGCATCCGCTCCCGGGCGGCGGCGATCTCCGCCTCGGTGGCGCCGAGCGCGGTGACCTGGGCCAGCCACACCTCGTCGTACCGGGCATCCAGGTCGGGGGTGCCGCCGGAGACCTGCTCGGCGTTCACGAACACTCCGCCGGGGACCAGCACCTGCCGGACCCGGCGGTAGAGGTCCCGCTTGTCGGCGTCCGGCAGGTGGTGGATGGCCAGGGCGGAGACCACCGCGTCGTACGGGCCGCCGGGCAGCGGCGCGGTCAGGTCGGCGACCACCGTCTCGTGCGGTACCCCGCGCCGGGTCAGGTGCCCGTCGGCGACCGCGAGCATCGCCGGGGCGCCGTCGAGCAGGGTGCTCCGCACTCCCGGTACGGCGGCGCCGAGCAGGATCGAGAAGAGCCCGGTGCCGGCGCCCAGGTCGAGGACGTTCGGCACCCGGCCGGAGGCCAGCGCCCGGCGCAGCGGCGGAGCCGCCACCTCGACCGCGGTGCCGTAGAAGTCGTCGAAGCACGGCACGAGCCGGCGGCGGGACTCGTCGTACGACCCGGCCACCGCGTCGAAGAGCGACGACACCACGGCCATCGGAGTGCCTCCTATGATGTGGAACGACCTTCCACATCATAGATCCACTACCGGCAGGCCGAGCCGACCCGCTGAGCAAGGTCCGTGTGAGCGGCTCTTGACAGGCCCGAAACAAGAGGGACCCGGCCGTGAAACCGGGCGCCGGCACGCTTCGGACATGACAGACGGTGCACGCGCTGCGACGCATTCGGAGGATGTGTCCCAGGACGTCGTCACGCACTGCCCATACTGCGCCCTCCAGTGCGGGATGACGCTGCGCCGTACCGCCGAGCGGGTGGAGGTGCTGCCCCGGCAGTTCCCCACCAACCGGGGCGGGCTCTGCCAGAAGGGCTGGACCGCCGCCGAACTGCTCGACCATCCCGACCGGCTGACCACCCCGCTGCTGCGGGACCGCCCCGGCGGGGAACTGCGCCCGGCGAGCTGGCCGGAGGCGCTGGACCGGGTGGTCGACGGAATCCGCCGCATCCAGTCCGGGTACGGCCGGGACGCGGTCGCCGTCTTCG
Source organism: Plantactinospora veratri (assembly GCF_036421995.1). Classification (NCBI taxonomy): domain Bacteria; kingdom Bacillati; phylum Actinomycetota; class Actinomycetes; order Micromonosporales; family Micromonosporaceae; genus Plantactinospora; species Plantactinospora veratri. The sequence continues at coordinate 105,360 of NZ_JAZGQL010000002.1, read as the reverse complement.
GCGGGGGCGGACTGACCAACGAGAAGGCGTACGCGCTCGGCAAGTTCGCCCGGGTCGCGCTCGGCACCCGCAACATCGACTACAACGGACGGTTCTGCATGTCCTCGGCGGCCGCCGCCGGGATGCGGGCCTTCGGGATCGACCGGGGGCTGCCGTTCCCGCTGGCCGACCTCGGCACCGCCGACACCCTGCTGCTGGTCGGGGCGAACGTCGCCGAGACGATGCCGCCGCTGGTCCGCTATCTGGTCGAGCAGCGGGAGCGCGGCGGCACCCTGATCGTGGTCGACCCCCGGGCCACCGCCACCGCCCGGCAGGCGCACCTGCACCTGCAACCCACCCCCGGCACCGATCTGGCGGTGGCGAACGCGCTGCTGCACATCGCGCTGGCCGAGGGACTGGTCGACAAGGACTACGTGGCCGCCCGTACCAGCGGATTCGACCAGGTGCGGCGGGTGACCGCCGGCTACTGGCCGGCCCGGGCGGAGCGGCTCTCCGGGGTGCCGGTGGCCGACCTGGAGGCGGCGGCCCGGGCGCTCGGCACCGCCGACCGGGCGATCATCCTCACCGCGCGCGGCGCCGAGCAGCACGCCAAGGGCGTGGACACGGTGACCGCCTTCATCAACCTGGCCCTCGCGCTCGGCCTGCCCGGCCGGCCCGGCTCCGGGTACGGCTGCCTCACCGGGCAGGGCAACGGCCAGGGTGGCCGGGAGCACGGGCAGAAGGCCGACCAGCTCCCCGGCTACCGCCGTATCGACGACCCGGCCGCCCGGGCACACGTCGCCGGGGTCTGGGGGGTGCAGCCCGACGCGCTGCCCGGCCCGGGCGTGTCGGCGTACGAACTGCTCAGCGCCCTCGGCACCGACGGCGGCCCGAGGGGGCTGCTGGTGTTCGGCTCCAACCCGGTCGTCTCGGCACCCCGGGCGGGCCGGGTCACCAGCCGGCTGCGCGACCTCGACCTGCTGGTGGTGGCCGACTTCGTCCGCTCCGAGACCGCCGAGATCGCCGACGTGGTGCTGCCGACCGCCCAGTGGGCCGAGGAGGACGGCACGATGACCAACCTGGAGGGCCGGGTACTGCGCCGCCGCGCGCTCCGCCCGCCACCGCCCGGGGTACGCACCGACCTGGCGCTGCTGGCCGACCTCGCCGACCGGCTCGACCACGTCGACGGGGCGACCGGTCGGGGCCGGTCCCGCTTCCCGGCCTCGCCGGAGCTGGTCTTCGCGGAGCTGCGGCGCGCCTCGGCCGGTGGTGCCGCCGACTACGCCGGGATCACCTGGGAGCGGATCGACGCCGAGGAGGGCGTCTTCTGGCCCTGCCCGGCCGAGGACGGGCCCGGCACGCCGAGGATGTTCGCCGACGGGTTTCCGACCCCGGACGGGCGGGCCCGGTTCCTGCCGGTCGAGCACCGGGCGGTCGCCGAGGACGTCTGTCCGGACTATCCGGTCTATCTCACCACCGGGCGGGTGCTGACGCAGTACCAGTCCGGTGCGCAGACCCGACGGGTCGAGGCACTGCGCCGGGCCGCCCCGAACGCCTTCGTGGAGTTACATCCCGACCTGGCGGCCCGGCTCGGGATCGACGACGGCGACGAGGTGCGGGTGACCAGCCGCCGGGGCGAGATGCGGGCGCCGGCCCGGATCACCCCGACCATCCGGCCGGACACCGTCTTCGCGCCGTTCCACTGGGCGGGTGCGGGCCGGGTCAACTCGGTGACCAGCGACGCGCTGGACCCGGTCTCCAGGATGCCCGAGTTCAAGGTATGCGCGGTCAGGGTCGAGAAGGTCCCGGCCGGGAAGGCGGCACCGCGCGCTGGCGAGGGGACGGCATGACGACAGAGGAGACAGTGGACGGATCACGCAACCGCGTCGTGATCGTCGGACACGGCATGGCCGGCGCGCGGTTGGCGGCCGAGCTGTCGGCCCGGCTCGGCGACGCGAAGATCACGGTACTCGGTGCCGAGCTGCACCGGGCGTACAACCGGATCATGCTGTCGAGCCTGCTGGCCGGCAAGGTCGACGAGTCCGGTGTGGAGCTGGCCGAAACGGCCGGGCACGGCATCGACGTACGCCCCGGGGTGGAGGTCACCGCCGTCGACCGGGCGAGCCGCACGGTGACGACCGGCCAGGGCGACCTGATCGGGTACGACCACCTGGTGCTCGCCACCGGCGGGCGCGCCCTGGTGCCACCGCTGGCCGGGCTGGACCGGGAGCGGCTGCCGGACCGGGTGGCGGTGTTCCGTACCCTGGACGACTGCCGGCGGATCCTGGCCGCCGCCGCCGGAGCGCGCCGGGCCCTGGTGCTCGGCGGTGGCCTGCTCGGGCTGGAGGCGGCCCGGGGGCTGGCCGCCCGGGGACTCGACGTGCACGTGGTGCATCCGGTCGGGCACCTGATGGAGCGGCAGCTCGATCCGGCGGCCGGCGCGGTGCTGGCCCGTACCCTGGCCGCGCTCGGCGTCACCACCCACCTGGACGTCGCGGCCAGCGCCGTCGACGTCCGGCCCGACGGGCTGACCCTGACCCTGACCGACGGACGTGTTCTCGACGCCGACCTGCTGGTGCTCTCCTGCGGGGTACGCCCCGACGTGGAGCTGGCCCGCGCCGCCGGGCTCACCGTGGACCGGGGGGTGGTGGTCGACGACCGGCTGCGCACCAGCGACCCGCACATCTCGGCGATCGGCGACTGCGCCCAGCACGCCGGTGTGGTGACCGGGCTGGTCGCGCCCGCCTGGGAGCAGGCCCGGGTGCTGGCCCAGGTGCTCGCCGGGCAGGATCCCCGGGCGCGCTACCGGCCGCAGCCGGCGGTCACCCGGCTCAAGGCCGCCGGCATCGACCTCGCCGCGATGGGCGACGCGGCGGCCGGCCCGGCCCCGGACGTCGAGGAACTCAGCTTCTCCGACCCGGTCCGGGGCACCTACGCCCGGCTGCGGATCGTCGGCGAACGGCTCACCGGGGCGATCATGCTCGGCGACAACCCGGCGGTCGGCACCGTGATCCAGCTCTTCGACCGGGGTACGCCGGTGCCGGTCGACCGCCGCACCCTGCTGCTCGGCCGCAGCCGGGACAGCGCCAGCGCGACCCCGGTCGAGTCACCGGCGCTGATGCCGGACGCGGCCACGGTCTGCCAGTGCAACACCGTGCGCAAGGGTGCGCTGGTGCGCTGCTGGCGGGCCGGGGCGAGGTCCCTGGACGACGTGGTCGCCGCGACCCGGGCCACCACCGGGTGCGGCAGTTGCCGGGACGCCGTCGAGGGGATCCTCGGCTGGCTCTCCTCGATCGACACTCCCGACCCGGTGGAAGCAGAGGTGGCGGCATGACCGAGCGGCAGCGACTCGTGGTGGTCGGCAACGGCATGGTGGGGCAGCGCTTCGTCGAGGCGCTGCGCTCCCGGGACACCGGGGGCCGCTGGCAGGTCACCGTGCTGGCCGAGGAGGGCCGGCCGGCGTACGACCGGGTGCGGCTCTCGGCGTTCTTCGACGGGGTGGACGCGGACGAGCTGAGCCTGCACAGCCCCGACGACGAGGTCGACCTGCGGCTCGGCGAGCCGGTGGTGGAGATCGACCGGGCCGGCCGGCGGGTGGTCACCGGCGGCGGGGAATACGGCTACGACGCGCTGGTGCTGGCGACCGGGTCGTACCCGTTCGTGCCGCCGATCGACGGCGCGTACGCGGCATTGGGCCCGGACGCGCCCGGCCCGACGCCGTCGCTGCGGCCCGGGGTCTTCGTCTACCGCACCCTGGACGACCTGGCCGCGATCCGCGACTTCGCGAAGGGCCGGCGGGCCGGTGCGGTGATCGGCGGTGGGCTGCTCGGGCTGGAGGCGGCGAACGCGCTGCGGCTGCTCGGCCTTTCCACCTCGGTGGTGGAGTTCGCCCCCCGGCTGATGCCGGTGCAGGTCGACGAGGCGGGTGCCGCGATGCTGCGCCGCTATGTCGAGGAGCTGGGTGTGGTGCCGCGCCTCGGGGTGGCCACCACCGCGATCCGGTCCCGCCCGGACGGCGAGCTGGCCGGGCTGACCCTCTCGGACGGCAGTTGGCTCCCCACCGACCTCGTGGTGGTGGCCGCCGGCATCCGGCCCCGGGACGAGCTGGCCCGCTCCGCCGGCCTGGAGCTGGGCGAGCGGGGCGGGATCCGGGTCGACGAGAGCTGCCGCAGCGCCGACGAGCGGATCTGGGCGATCGGCGAGTGTGCCGCCGTCGAGGGCACCTGCTACGGCCTGGTCGCCCCCGGCTACGCGATGGCGGAGGTGGTGGCCGACCGGCTGGTCGGCGGTACGGCGACCTTCCCGGGTGCCGACCTCTCCACCAAGCTGAAGCTGCTCGGGGTGGACGTCGCCTCGTTCGGCGACGCGCACGGCCGGACCCCGGGCTGCCTCGACGTCACCTTCACCGACCCGGCCACCCGGGTCTACGCCAAGCTGGTCCTCTCCGACGACGCGAAGACCCTGCTCGGCGGGGTGCTGGTCGGTGACGTGACGGCGTACCCGACGTTGCGGGCCAGCGTCGGCGGGGCGCTGCCCGGCCCGCCGCTGGCGCTGCTCGCCCCGGCCGGCGACGGCACCGGTACCGGGGCCGGGATCGCCGCGCTGCCCGGCTCGGCCCAGGTCTGCTCCTGCAACGCGGTGACCAAGGACCAGCTCGTCGGCGCCATCGCCGAGGGCTGCACCGACGTACCGGGGCTGAAGGCGTGCACCCGGGCCGGTACGAGCTGCGGCTCCTGCGTACCGATGCTGAAGCAGTTGCTGGCGGTCTCCGGGGTGAGCCTGAGCAGGGCGCTCTGCGAACACTTCGACCACAGCCGGCAGGAGCTGTTCGAGATCATCCGGGTACGCGGCATCCGCACCTTCTCCCGGCTGGTCGCCGAGCACGGCCGGGGCCGGGGCTGCGACATCTGCAAGCCGGCGGTCGCCTCGATCCTCGCCTCGCTCGGCAACGGCTACGTGCTCGACGGCGAGCAGGCGGCGTTGCAGGACACCAACGACCACTTCCTGGCCAACATCCAGCGCGACGGCACCTACTCGGTGGTGCCGAGGATCCCGGGTGGCGAGATCACCCCGGAGAAGCTGATCGTGATCGGCGAGGTGGCCCGGGACTTCCAGCTCTACACGAAGATCACCGGTGGGCAGCGGATCGACCTCTTCGGTGCCCGGGTCGAGCAGCTGCCGCAGATCTGGCGCCGGCTGGTCGACGCCGGCTTCGAGTCCGGGCACGCGTACGGCAAGGCGCTGCGTACGGTGAAGTCCTGCGTCGGCTCCACCTGGTGCCGGTACGGGGTGCAGGACTCGGTCGGGCTGGCGATCGCCCTGGAGCTGCGCTACCGGGGGCTGCGCGCCCCACACAAGATCAAGTCAGCGGTCTCCGGCTGCGCCCGGGAGTGCGCCGAGGCCCGGAGCAAGGACTTCGGGATCATCGCCACCGAGGGCGGCTGGAATCTCTACCTCGGCGGCAACGGCGGCTTCCGGCCCCGGCACGCCGAACTCTTCGGCCAGGACCTGTCCACCGAGGACCTGGTCCGGTACGTCGACCGATTCCTGATGTTCTACATCCGCACCGCCGACCGGCTACAGCGGACGGCTGCCTGGATCGAGGCGATGGAGGGCGGCCTGGAACACCTGCGGGCGGTCATCGTCGACGACTCGCTCGGGCTCTGCGCCGAACTCGACGCCGCGATGGCCCGGCACGTCGGGTCGTACTCGGACGAGTGGCGGGACACGCTGGCGGACCCCGATCGGCTGCGCCGGTTCACCTCCTTCGTCAACGCACCCGACGTGCCGGACCCGTCGATCACGTTCGAGGTGGAACGGGGACAGCCCGTTCCGGCCCTGGGAGAGCGCCGACCGGTGACGCTCGGCCTCCCGACGACCATGGGGGTACCGAGTTGACTCTGGACACCGCGATCGGCGACGGACCGGCGATCGACGACGGGTTTGCTGAGGCCGCCGAGCCGCGCCACGAGGAGGTGCGCTGGACGGCCGTCTGCCCGTACCCCCGACTGGAGCCGGAGCGCGGGGTGGCCGCGCTCGTCGACGGCGACCAGGTGGCGGTCTTCCGCACCCACGACGGCCGGCTCTTCGCGATCGGCCAGCGCGACCCGATCGCCGGCGCGTACGTGATGGCCCGGGGCATCGTCGGCAGCCGCGGCGAGATCCCGACGGTCGCCTCCCCGCTGCACAAACAGGTGTACGACCTGCGCACCGGCGACTGCCTCGACGTGCCCGGGGTGGCGGTGCCGACCTACCGGGTGCGCTGCCGGGACGGGCTGGTCGAGGTGGCGCCCCGGCACCGGCCGGCCGGGGACGCCTGATGTCCGGCGAACTCTCCGGCTTCACCGTCGGGGTCACCGCCGACCGGCGCCGCGACGAACTCACCGCCATGCTGGAGCGGCGCGGCGCCCGGGTGGTGCTCGCCCCGGCGCTGCGGATCGTGCCGCTGGCCGACGACACCGAACTGCGGGCGGCGACCCGGGCCTGCCTGGACAACCCGCCCGACGTGCTGATGGCGAACACCGGGATCGGGATGCGCGGCTGGCTGGAGGCGGCCGAGGGCTGGGGGCTGGCCGAGCCGCTGCGCTCGGTGCTGGCCCGGGCCTACATCGTCAGCCGGGGTCCGAAGGCCCGGGGCGCGATCCGGGCCGCCGGGCTGCACGACGAGTGGTCGCCGGCCTCGGAGAGCTGCGACGAGGTGATCGAGCACCTGCGGCAGCGCGGCGTACGCGGCCAGTTGATCGCGATGCAGCTGCACGGCGAGCGGCAGCCGGAGTGCACGGCGGCGCTGGAGGCGGCCGGGGCGAGCGTGATCGAGGTGCCGGTCTACCGCTGGGCGGCACCGACCGACCCGGCCCCGCTGCACCGGCTGGTCGACCTGATCGCCGGCCGGCTGGTGGACGCGGTCACCTTCACCTCCGCACCGGCGGTCACCGCACTGCTCCGGGCCGCCGGCTCCAGTACCGAGGCGGTGTTGGACGCGATGCGCTCGGACGTACTGGCCGCCTGCGTCGGGCCGGTCACCGCCGCGCCACTGCGCCGGTACGGCGTACCGGTGGTGGCGCCGGGCCGGGCCCGGCTCGGGGCGCTGGTCCGGACCATCGTCGACGAGCTTCCGCAGCGGGCGATCAGCGTCAAGGTCGCCGGTCACCTGCTGACCCTGCGCGGACACGCCGCCATCCTGGACGGTGAGCTGCGCCCACTGGCCCCGGCCCCGATGGCGGTGCTCCGGGCCCTGGCGAGTACGCCCGGCCGGGTGATGTCCCGGGCCGCCCTGCTGCGCACCCTGCCGAGGGGCGCCGACGAGCACGCCGTCGAGATGGCGGTGGCCCGGTTGCGGGCCGGACTGCGTACCCCGGGGGTCGTGCAGACGGTGGTGAAACGCGGCTACCGGCTGCCGGTCGACTGAGGCCGGCACCGACCGGAGGAAGCTTCACCAGGTGCGACGGCCCCGACGTGCCGCCGCCTCACGCTTGGGTATCGGCTCGGTTTGATCCCTTGACTGGCGGACAGGCGGTTGGCAGGGTAAGGCCGCAGCGTCCTGGAAGCGCCCGTAAACTGCCCTCCAGGACTGTGCACAGGGGACGGGTGGAGGCGCTCGGTCGCCCCTGGCAGAACATTTTTCGGGTCGCGTCACACCCTGCTCGCGAACGCGTCAGGAGGACTGCCGGAGACATCGGGCAAGGCATTACGATCATGGCGGGCACCGGCCATAGAGAGCCGCCGGCAATCATCTGCACCCGTGGCGCCATCAGCGGGGCGCGGCCGATCCTGAACCGGGCGATCGATTCACATCCTCAATGGATTCTCCTCAAAGGACAGGTAGGAATGACGAGGCGTATACGCGTGCTGGCCGCCGCGGCGCTGGCCACGGCCATGCTGGTCACCGCCGGCTGCTCCGGTTCGGACGACTCCGACGGCGGCGACGCCGGCGGCAAGACTCCGGACAAGGTGACGTACCTCACCGGGTTCGGCACCGGCGGCCACGACGCATTCGCGTGGGTGGCGAAGGACAAGGGCTTCTTCAAGGAGGCCGGGCTCGACGTCACCATCCAGCAGGGTGCGCCGGCCACCAACAACCAGGGCCTGCTCTCCGGCAAGGCCCAGTTCACCTACAGCGACGTCACCCAGCTGATGATCCAGACCGGCAAGGCGCAGGTCACCGAGATGCGGGTGATCGCGGCGGTGCACCAGAGCACGCTGGTCGCGATCTTCGCGCCGCCCGGCTCCGGCGTCACCAAGCCGAAGGACCTGGAGGGCAAGCGGGTCGGCGTCGCCGCCGGCTCGATCACCAGGACCCTGCTGCCGGCGTACGGCAAGCTGGCCGGCTTCGACGCCAGCAAGCTCCAGTTCGTCGAGTCCACCCCGCAGACCCTGGTCGGCCTGCTGGTGGGCAAGAGGGTCGACGTGCTGAGCACCTTCGTCATCACCAAGAACACGGTGGAGACGGTGACCAAGCAGACGATGACCGTCATGCCGCTCACCGACTACCTGCGGGACCTGCTCGGCACCGGCCTCACCACCACCGCCAAGTACGCCCAGGAGAACCCGGACATCGTCAAGCGCTTCAAGGACGCGGCGATGAAGGGCCTCAAGTACACGGTGGAGAACCCCGAAGAGGCCGCCAAGATCATGAAGGCCAACAACCCGAACGTGAACGAGCAGGGCGCGGCGGCGGAGATCAAGCTGATGACGCCGTACGTCACCTCGGCACCGGGCAACACGATCGGTGCGCTCGACGAGCAGCGTGCCGCCCGGGCCATCGCCATCCTCCAGGGCGCCGAGCTGATCCCGGCCGGCCTCACCCCGGACAAGGTCATCGACTTCTCGATCGCACCCAAGGCCTGACCGACGCCGGAACAGCTCGGGGACGGCGAGTGGACAGCCACTCGCCGTCCCCTTTTCGACGCAGAGGAGCGAACATGTTGCGCGTCCGTACCCCTCCGGGCCGCGATGCCCACGACCCGCAGTACCGGCCGGCAGGCCCTGGCGCCGGCCGCGGACCGGGGCGGATCCGGTGACCGACCGCCGGAACCTCTCCCCCGGCGCCCGGCTCGCGCTGCCGATCATCGGCACCGTCGTCGCGATCGCCCTGTGGTGGCTGGTGACCATCGTCTTCGACGTCCGAACCCTCTTCCTGCCGTCGCCGCCGGAGGTCGTCGACGCCTTCCGCCGGCAGCCCGGCTATCTGTTCGAGGCGGCCTGGGCGACCCTCTGGGGAACCCTCGCCGGCTTCGGCCTCGCGGCGGTCGGCGGGATCGTCGCGGCGCTGCTGCTGACCAGTTCGCGCCTGGTCGAACAGGCCAGCCTGCCGATGATCGTGGCATTCAACGCGGTGCCGAAGGTGTCGCTCGTACCGCTGCTGATCCTCTGGATCGGCTACGACGCGCGGACGAAGCTCACCCTGGTCGTCCTGATCGCGTTCTTCCCCGTCATGATCGCCACCATGGCGGGCCTGACCTCGACCCCGACCGACCTCTACGAGCTGACCAGGTCGCTGTCGGCGACCCGGCTGAAGACCTACCTGAAGGTACGACTCCCCTGGGCGCTGCCCCAGGTCTTCGTGGGGCTGAAACTCGGCATCACGCTCTCGCTGATCGGCGCCGTGGTGGCCGAGTTGCAGACCCTGAACCAGGGGCTCGGGGCGATCATCTACAACACGCAGCAGTCCTTCGACACCCCGCTGGCGTTCGCCGCGATCACCCTGACCGGGGTGATCGGGATCAGCGTCTTCTACGCGGTCGTCGTGGCCGAACGGATCGCGGTGCCGTGGGCCCGGAAGATCTCCGCCTGAGTCCTCCCGCGCCGGGCCGGACCGATCGGGCGGATCACCGCCGCGGCCGTGGCCGACGGTGATCCGCCCACCGGGTCAGGCCAGCCCGGACCCGCCGTTGAGGTCGAGGTTGACCGCGTTGACGGCCGGGTTCTCCAGCAGGAAGACGGCGGCGTCGGTGACGTCCGCCATGGTGGTCAGCCGGCCCGTCGGGGTACGCGCCCGGTAGGTCTCGTGCACCTCGGCCGGCTGCTTGGCCCAGAACGGGCTGTCGCCGACGATGCCCGGGTGCAGGGCGTTGACCCGGACCGGCCGCAACTCGGAGGCGAGCACGTTGACCAGCCCCACCACCCCGGCGTTGACCGTGGAGACCGTCGCCGACCCCGGGAACGGCCGGTCCTTGGAGCCGCCGCCGAAGAGCAGTACCGAACCGCTCGGGGAGAGCCGGGACGCGAGGGTGTGCGCCACCTCGGTGTAGCCGACCAGCTTCACCGTGACCAGGCTGACGGCGCGGTCGATCTGGTAGTCCGAGACCTTGTTGACGTCCCGGACGAAGGCGGAGAGGACAAGGTGTTTGGTCTCGCCGATCCCGGCGAGCGCGGCGGCGATGGACTCGGGCTTGGCGAGGTCGACGGCGACACCCGTCGTCCGGCCGCCGATCTCGGCGGCGACCGCCTCGGTCCGGGCCGCGTCGCGGCCGGTGACGACTACCTCAAGGCCACGCTTCGCGTAGTGCTCGGCCACGTCCCGGCCGAGGCCGGAGGTACCCCCGATGACGACTACGCAGCCGCCATCGGGGCCATCGTGCTGTGGCATGTCTGTCCCTCTCGTTGTGCAGGATTGAACCGCGGAGCCTCCCCGGGCCCGGCAAGCCTGCGAAACGGCGAGGGTCAGCCGACCGGCGTGGGTTGGCCCCGGCCGTGCTCCGCACGCAACGTCTCCATCGCGTGCTGTACCACGTTCACCAGCACGTGCTTGACCGACTCGCGGTGTCGGGCGTCGCACATCACCAGCGGCACGTGCGGAGCGATCGCGAGCGCCTCGCGTACCTCCTCCGCCTCGTACTGCGGTGCGCCGTCGAAGCAGTTCAACGCCACGACGTACGGCAGGTGCCGGTTCTCGAAGTAGTCCAGCGGCGCGAACGCGTCGGTGATCCGCCGGGTGTCGACCAGCACCGCCGCGCCGACCGCACCGCGGATGATCTCGTCCCACATGAACCAGAACCGGGTCTGTCCGGGGGTGCCGAACAGATAGAGGATCAGGTCCTGGGCCATGGTGATCCGGCCGAAGTCCATGGCGACCGTGGTGGTCTCCTTGCCCGGCACCTTGGAGGGGTCGTCGATGCCGACCCCGGCCGCGGTCATCACCGCCTCGGTGGTCAGCGGGGTGATCTCCGAGACCGCACCCACGAGCGTCGTCTTGCCGACCCCGAACCCGCCGGCAATAACGATCTTCGCGGAGGTGATCCCGCCGCCACCACCACCGCCGCCACCGCCACCACCGCCGCGACGCGGCCTGGCCGACTCATAGCCTGCGAAGTCCACTTAGCACCCTCTCAAGCAGTTCCATCCGCTCCTCGTACGCCTCAGACGGTGGAGCGGCATTGTGCAGCGTCAGCAGGCTGTCCGCCACCATGTCGGCGACCAGCACCCGGGCGACACCCAACGGCAGCCGGGTGTACGCGGCGATCTCCGCCAGTGACTGCGCCCGGCCCTCGCAGATCGTGGCGATGCGGTGCTTGTCATGGCCGGCGAACCGGGACTCCACGACCGCGGCCGGGCTCGCCACGAGCACCGCCTCGAGCGCGATGTCCTGGCGAGGTTCGGTACGGCCGCGAGTGACCGCGTACGGTCGGACGAGCGCGCCACGCGGGTCATCGCGTCGTCCCTCCATACCGTGGTCACCTCCTCAGAGTCGAGTCGCGGTTTCACCGATGCCATCCTTCGTCTGCGCCGGATTAGGGACGCGAAACGGCCTCGCGCGGCAACGGCACCAACGCCGCACCGACCCGTTCCACCAGCAGCGCCATCTCGTAGCCGACCTGGCCCACGTCACAGCTCCGGGCGGCCAGCACCGCCATCGAGGAACCGTCGCTGATGGACATCAGGAACAGGTAGCCACTGTCCATTTCGATCACCGTCTGGAGCACCCCACCGGCGCTGAACATCCGGGAGGCGCCGTCGGTCAGGCTGACCACGCCGGAGGTGATCGCCGCGAGCTGGTCGGCCCGGTCCGGCGGCAGGTCCCGGGACGAGGCGAGGAGCAGGCCGTCCGCCGAGACCGCGACGACGTGTGCGATGCCGGCGACGCTGTCGGCGAAGTTACTGAGCAGCCAACCCATGTCCTGCATCGCTGCTGGCCTGTTCATCCGCTCGTCTCCTTGGTTGAGATCATGCCGTTCTGCTCGGAACCGGCCGTCCGCCCGCGCTGTACGCCACGGTGGTAGGCCGACAACAGACCGCGCACCTCGTCCGGGGTACGCCTGGTCCGCTCGCGCCCGCTCTTGGGCTCGACGCCACCGGGCACCAGTTGCGCCTGGGGTACCCGCTTCGGCAGGCCGGACCGGGTCGTGCCACCGGCGGCCGGCTCCGCCGCCCGGCTGGCCCGGGCCCAGCCCTCGTCGGCCGCCGTCCGCCAGGACCCCTCGGGCCCGGGCTGCCCGGCCGGCGCGGCCGGCGCGGCAGCGGCCGGCGCCGGTGGTGCCGGGGCCGGCGCGGGCGCGGGCGCGGGGACCGGTGGCGGTGCGGCCGCGGGTGGCGGCGTCGGTGGTGCGTAGGGGGCCGGTGGCGGCACCGAACGCCCGGGAGTGCGGGCGGTCAGCGGGGTGCGGCCCGGTGTCGCCGAATTCGGCGACGGCGGAGCACTCGGTGCCGGCGGCGACTGGTAGCCGCCGGGCGGCACGGTGAAGATCGCGGTCGAGTCCGATCCGTGGGAACGGAACCAGACCGCCTCCATCTCGCGGAAGATCGGCGCTTCGCCGGTGTCCTCCACCCGGGGTGCGACCGCGGAGGCAGCGCTGACCGGGGTACCCGCGACCGGGCCGGAGGGCAGGCCGGACGGCGCCGCCGCGGGAGTCATGGCGTGCGTCGCGGCCGTGCCGCCGCGTTGCGGCAGCGAGGAGGCGACCGTCGGGTACTGCACGGTCGGCGAGGTGACCCCGGTCGAACCGGCCAGACCCGTGTGCGGGGGCGGTGCCGTCGACGCCGGGTTCTGGTAGGTCGGCGTCACTCCCTGCTGGTACGTCGGCGCGGGCATCGCCGGCAACTGACTCGCCGTCAGATGGCTGTTGACCGGGGCACCGGTGTTGGCCGGCGTCGCTTGGGCCGGGTCGCCCCCGGTCTGCCACTGGTTGCCGGCCGCGCTGCGCCACTGCTCGGTCAGCGTGCCGGCGGTACGCGACGCGCCGACCGGGGAGAGCGTCTCCTGCCAGGCCGCGCCGGTCGACGGCCGGTTGGTGGCCGGTCCCTGCTCGACGGCGAGCGGCTGCCGCTGCCGGCCGAGGACCTGGTCGCGACCGCGCGGGTTCGGCAGCACCACCGTGCTGGCCGGCAGGGTGACCTGGGCGACCGTGCCACCCTCGACGTTGCGGCGCAGGTCGACCCGGATCTCGTGCCGGTGCGCCAGCCGACCCACCACCGCGAGACCCATCAGCCGGAAGGCCGCCACGTCGACGGCCGGCGGCTCGGCCAGCCGGCGGTTGAGGGCGTCCATCTGCTCTTCGCTGAGGCCGAGTCCTCGGTCCTCCACCTGGATCAACACGTAGTCGCGGATCCGGCGGGCGTCGGCGACCACCGTGGTGTGCGGCGGCGAGAACCGGGTGGCGTTGTCGAGCAGCTCGGCAACCAGCCGGACCACGTCGTTGACCGCGTGCGCGGCGACCGAGATGTCCGGGTCGACGGTGCCGAACTCGATCCGGTTGTAGAGCTCCACCTCGGACTGCGCGGCCCGCAGCGCGTCGATCAGCAACGCGTCCTCGCGGCGGGGCGCCGTCGAGTCGGCGCCGGCCAGCACGAGCAGGTTCTCGTCGTTGCGGCGCATCCGGGTGGCCAGGTGGTCGAGCTCGAAGAGCTGTGCCAGCCGCTTCGGGTCCTCCTCACCCCGCTCGATCGCGTCGAGCTCACCGATCATCCGGTCGACCAGGGTCTGGCTTCGGCGGGCCAGGCTGAGGAACATCGCCGAGACGCTGGTCCGCAGGGCGGCCTGCTCGGCCGCGATCCGGACCGCTTCCTTGTGTACGACGTTGAACGCCAGCGCGACCTGGCCCACCTCGTCCTTGTTGTTGAGCCGGATCGGGTCCCGGACCTGCCGGACGATCTCGTCGACGCCGCCGTCGCCGATGGTGCCGACGTCCCGCAGCCGGCGGACCGCCTCGGGCAGGTCGTGGTTGGCCACCGAGAGCGCACCCTCGCGGAGCCGGCGCAGCGACTGGTTGAGCGACCGGGCCAGCACCACGGCGAGGGCGAGCGCGATGATCAGCGTGAGCAGCACGATCACCGATTCGATGATCGCCTGCTGGACGACCTCGGAGCGGGCCGACTCGGCCTGGTCCAGCAGGTCGGATTCGAGCAGCGTCTCCGCCCAGCGCATCAGGTCGTTGATCGAGCCGATCGCGATCGCCGCCGAGCTGGCGCTGATCGGTGCCCGCTGCCCGACCGACCGGGTCAGGTCCCGCGCCACCTTGTCGGCGAGGATCACCGCGTCGCCGGTGACGGCACCGTTGACCACCGCCTCCTGCCGGGCGTTGGCGGAGGCGCTGAAGGCCAGCAGCGCCTCCTGCTGGCTGGTCAGGGTGGCGATGAAGGCCGAGAACTGCTCCTGGTCGAGCACCTGGTTGATGGCGAGGGAGCTGTAGACCACCGCCTCCTCCTCGGCCACCGCCTCCTTCGCCTGGGCGAGCGCGGAGAGGGTACGCAGGCTGTCGCCGACCGCGCTCTCACCGGAGATCTGACCGAGTGCCTCGCCGTACGCCACGAGTTCACCGATGATCATGCCGTACCGCAGGGTGGCCTCACCGGGTGGCATCTGCGGGCGCTCCAGCACCTCCTGCCGGGTGCCGTTGAGCGTCGCGAGGCGGTCGTCGATGACCCGCAGCCGGTCCTCCACCGAGGCCGGGACGTCACTGACCTGGGCCCGCCGGTCGTTGTACGCGGCGATCCGGGCGTCGGTGCGCTGCACGTACGCGTCGTACGCCTCGGTCGTGGTCTCCTTCGACTTGGCCAGCAGCCGGGCGGCGGCGATCCGCTCCTTGTGCACGTCCTGGGTGAGCGCCGAGATGTCCGCGGAGAGTTCGGTCAGCGACCGGAGCACACCGGCCTGGTAGGCGCCCTGCCCGATGTCGACCAGCCGGATCGTGGCGAGCGCGAGGACCGCGGCGACCGGGACGACGAGCAGGAGTGCGAGCTTGGACCGGATCCGGGTGTCCCGTAGCCGGGGAAGCCAGCGGCGCGGTGCAGCGCCCCCCCGCAGACCTTTCGCGGGCAGGGTCGTAGGTCCGGTGCTCACGACATCGCCTCCGTCGTTTCATTACGTGACCCGTCGACCGATGCCTGCTGCAGCGGATCGAGCCGCACGCGGCACGGCCGCGATTTCATCAGAAGAAGGCCGCTTTGGGAAGCGACGGGAGGGCAGCAAAGGTCCATCATGGGACGTCGGCTACCCTCGGCGCCGAGAGATCGATGAATCGCCAAGTCTCTGATCAGCACATATATCTCTAGAGTGGTCACTTGTATCTGGAAAGTTATCCCGCACCCGTACCCCCTCTTATCACTATGTGAGACCCGTCATCCCGAAACCGGCCGGGCATCCAGCGCTTGACCCAGGCGTCCGGCATTGGCAAGGTTTTGCGGGTTTGAAGGCTTCGCGTGAACCGTACGGCAGATCGCTGCCATCCATTGTGGACGACTGGATCGGCGGCCGGGCAAGCACCCCGCCCGCGCCGGATACCTGGAGGACTGAGTTGAGGCCCATCCGCTCCGCGATACCCGCGCTGCTCGCGTCGGCCATCCTGGCAACCTCGCTGACCGGCTGCCAGTTCGGCGCGCCGGAGAAGGAGTCCGGGGAGATCGTGATCGGCGCCGACCTGGAACTGTCCGGCGCAGCCCCACAGGTCGGCAAGGCCTACCAGCGGGCGCTGGAACTCAAGGTCGAACAACTGAACGAGTCCGGTGCGCTGGACGGCCGCCGGGTTCGCCTGGAGGTCCGGGACAACAAGTTCGATCCAAGCATCTCGGCAACCAATATCGGCGATTTCACCGCCAACCCGGCGATCAGCGGCATCATCATGGGCAGTTGTAACGACTGCGCCCTCGGTGCGGCGAAGACGGTGAAGAGCAAGCAGGTTCCGACGATCGCGCTCGCCCCCGCCGGTGAAGTCGCCGCCCCCGGACCGGATCGGGAATACATGTTCAAACTCGGCCCGAACGCCCGCGACAACGTCGCGGCGATCGCCGCCGAACTCCGCACCCGCAGCGTCGAATCGGTGGCGCTGCTGCACACCGCCGACAAGTACGGCGAGGAGGGCGCCCGGACGCTGGCGAGCGAACTCGTCGGCGTCGAGGAGGACGCCACAGACATTCCGATCCTGGCGAAGCGGACGGTGAAGGTCACCGACACCGACGTCAGCCAGCCGGTTGCCGCGCTGGTCGCGGAAGAGCCGGACGCGATCATCGTGTGGACCCCGGCCGACCAGGCGAACCTGGCGATCGGGAGCCTCGCCTCCGAGGGTTACAAGGGCCACGTCTTCTTCGACGCGGTGGCCGCCGGCGACCTCTTCATCGGCAACAGCGGCCGGGCGGCGGAGAAGACCACAATGGTCTTCACCCAGACCATGGTGATCGACGACGTGATCGCGACCACCCCGGCCAAGGCGGCGAGCAAGCAGTGGTTCCGGGACTACACCGCCCGGTTCGGCGGCTACTACGGATACTCCTCGTTCGCGGCCGACGCGCTGCAACTCATCGTGGACGCGGCGGTACGGGCCGGCGGCGGCGAGGAGCCGGACCGGGCGCGCATCCGCAGCCTGCTGGAGACCGCCGAGACCGACGGACTCTCCGGCCCGATCCGGATGACGCCGGAGAACCACTCGGGGCTGATGCCCCAGGCGTTGAGCCTGCTGGTGGCCCGTGGTGGCCGCTGGCGGCTGGCCGGCTGAGCCGGCGATCGACGGACGCGGCCCGGCGGCGCGGAACGAGTCCTCGCCGCCGGAAGGCGTCCGGGATAGCCTGTCGACACTGTCGACCTGTCGAATGGGGTGGCAAAAGCGATGATCCGACTCTCCGGAGTATCCCGGACCTTCGGTGGTCGGTCCGGTTCCGTTGAGGCGCTGCGGCGGATCGACCTCGACGTCGCCGAGGGCGAGTTCCTCGCCGTGGTGGGCCGCTCCGGCTGTGGCAAGTCCACCCTGTTGCGGCTGGTCGCCGGCCTGCTGCCGGTAACCGAGGGCGAGATCCGGGTGGCGGACGAGGTCGTCACCCGGCCACGGCGGGACATCGCCATGGTCTTCCAGCGCCCGGCGCTGCTGCCCTGGCGGTCGGTCCTCGACAACGTGATGCTGCCCACCGAGATCTTCGGCTGGAGCAAGGCCGCGCACCGCGACCGGGCCCGCGAACTGCTGTCGATGGTCGGGCTCAGCGAGTTCGAGAAGCGGCTTCCGCACGAGCTCTCCGGCGGCATGCAGCAGCGGGTGTCGCTGTGCCGGGCCCTGATCCAGCAGCCGAAGGTGCTGCTGATGGACGAGCCGTTCTCCGCGCTGGACGCGCTGACCCGGGAGGAGCTGTCGGTCGAGCTCCAGCGGATTCACATGGAGCACTCGGCGACGATCGTCTTCGTCACCCACTCGATCGACGAGGCGGTGCTGCTCGCCGACCGGGTCGTCGTACTCAGCCCGCGCCCCGGGCAGATCCGCAAGGTGCTCGACATCAACATCCCGCGTCCCCGTTCCCTGGGCCGCAACGCGCACTTCGAGGACGTCGCCCGGGCCAGCGCGGAACTGCACGAACTCCTGATCGACCATCCCGGGAGCGGTCCCGGCCTGGCCCTGAGCGGCAGCGGCCAGTCGGACCAGCAGCGCTGACCCGACGGTCAGCACGATCGATAGCCGGTCGGGCGCCGCTGCCGGTGCCCGACGTCCGGCCCAGGGTGGCGGGCCGGCCGGACGAGTGCGTAACGTGCCCGGCATGGCCTACCGGACCTGGGGCAGAGTGCTGCTCGCCGCACTCCTCGTCGGGATCGTCAGCGGCGCCGGCCAGCTGGGGATCGCGTACGGCCTCGGCCTCGTCCGCCTGAACCGCGGTTTCGACGGCGCCACGGTGAACCACTGGCCCGCCCAGCTCGGCTGGGTCGGCTGGGTCGCCATGGTGGCGGCCGTGGTCGGTGCGATGGTCGCGGACCGACTCGCCCGCAGGTACACCCTGCCCAGCACGCTCGGCAACCGAGCGGTCGTCTCCGCGCTCGCCGCCCTCGGCGCACTCGCGGTGGCCCCGCTCTCCATGCAGCCCGCCCGGGCGGCGCAGGTCGCCTCGGCAGACCCGGTGAGCCTGACCGGGGTGGCCGCGTTGATCGGTGCCGGGGTCGGGTTCGTCGCCGCCCTGGCCGCGCTCAGCCAGCGCCCGGTGGTCTGGAACATCGGGGCGGTGACCGGGGCGGTCTGGTTCCTCGCCGTACTCTCCGTACTCCCCTCGCTCGGCCCCACCGACCCGCTGCCCGCCGTCCGGCTCGGCGGCGTCGACCCGAGCTGGCTCGGCGCCGGTACCAGCCAGCGGCTGGCGGTGGTCACC
Organism: Plantactinospora veratri; assembly: GCF_036421995.1. Classification (NCBI taxonomy): domain Bacteria; kingdom Bacillati; phylum Actinomycetota; class Actinomycetes; order Micromonosporales; family Micromonosporaceae; genus Plantactinospora; species Plantactinospora veratri. Next base: position 86,835 of record NZ_JAZGQL010000002.1, on the reverse strand, counting down.
ATGCCGGCGCTGGCCCTGGTCGCGGGCGCGCTCACCGGTGCCCTGGCCCGGCGGCGCGAGCTGCCGACCCCGGTGGTCGCCAGTTGCGGGGTGGCGGGCCCGGCGATGCTCGCCCTGGCGTACGTCGTCGCCGGTCGGGGTGACTCCGCGGACGCCTACCAGGCGGCACCGTACTGGGGGGCACTGATCGCCGTGGGTGCCGGTGCGCTGGGTTCGGTGCTTGCGGCGTGGGCCCGCTGGCCGCTGACCACGAGCGCCCCGGCCCAGGCCATGGCCGCCCCGGAGCGGACCGGCGCAGCCGACTCGACCGCAGCCGCAGCGCTCGACGGCACCGCCGGCACGGCGACGACGACTGAGAGTGGCAGCGGCAGGCCGGCAGGTGAGAGCGGCGGCGGCAGGCCGGCAGGTGAGAGCGGCGTCGACGACGCGCCCACCGAGACCATCCCGACGGTGACCTCGCCGAGTAGCGGCGCTGCCGTAACCGTGCCGGGCGGCGGCGCTGCGACCGCGCCGAGCTGGCCCGGCAGCACGCCCACCACCTGGAGCCCACCGTCGAGCGGCACCACCACCCCACTCCCCGGCAGCACCGCGACCCCACCGTCGAGCGACACCACAGCCACGCTCTCCGGCGGCACGGCGGCAGCCGGTGGGCGAACGGCCGGCGCGCCGACGGAGCCGTCCCGGGAGCAGCCGCCGAGTCCCGGGAACTGGTCGTTCGACATCGGCAGAGGCGTACCGACACCGCGTACCTCCCCGGAGGACTCCGCGCCGACCGAGCGGTTCGGCTCATCGACCCCGGCCGTGCCCGAAAGCGGTCAGCGAAGGGGCACGGAGCCGGGCGGTCCGGCCGGCAGCGGACCGAGCGCCGCTTCGGCGGATGCCGGGCTCCCGGCCGGTTGGACCGGTGCCCGTCGACTGCGTACCGAGGACTTCTGGCCGACCACGACACCGCCGGTCACGCCATCGGGACCAGCAGGCGCCACGGCACCGTCGGCACCAGCGGGGACGACGCCCTCGGCAGCGCCGGAGCCGGCGACCACGGCGACACCACCGACGGCGGCACCACCGACGACAGCACCACCGACGGCGACGTTCACGCCACAGTCCGCCACATCGTCCCGGAGCGACGACGCCTGGGACGCCTTCACGCCGGTCAGCCGTCCCCGCCTCGACGGTCGTGAACCGACGACCGAACCGACAACCAGACCGGAGCCGAGCGGAGCAGACCCGGCCCGGACCGGGCGGATGACGCCCGTCCCGGTGGTCGCCGGGGACAGCCCCGACCAGGACGGGGACGCCCCTGCCCAGGTCGAAGGCGCTCCCGGCCAGGTTGAAGGTGCTCCCGGCCAGGCCGGGGACGCTCCCAGCCAGGTCAGGGACGCTCCCGGCCAGGTCGGCGGTAAGCCGGGCCAGGCCGGGGACGCGCCGGGCCGGGCGGCCCGGGATCGCGGCACGCCCCCGACCGGATCCGGCCCGGAGACCACCGCCGAGGTCGAGTCCGAGTCGGTCACCGAAGACGCGCAGCGGCCGGCGGGGCGGATCCGTCGCGGCCTGTTCCGGCGCAACCGGGGCGGTACCGACGCCGAGCAGACCGGCGCCGTCGAGACCGGCAAGGACGACGCGAAGCAGGACAGGGGCGAGTCGAAGCCGGGCAGGGGCGAGTCGAAGCGGGAGGCGAAGGGCCGCAACCGTACGGAGGAACCGGTCCCGGCCCGCGACGAGGAGTACGTCGACTGGGTGAGCGGGCTCAGCGAGCCCGATCCGACCGCCGACGACATCGGGCTGGACCGCAGCGTACGGCGATCGCTGCGCTCGACCGGCCGGCACCACGCCGACTGACCGCTGCCGCACCCGAGCGGGCGGGGCGGCGGCTCGACCTGGACACCAGAGGCGTATCCACCTACTGGTAACGCCTCCAGCGTCCAGGTGAGCGACTCCGGCGCCCGCGCCACCGACGAGTCCACCGGCGGCGGGCCGGTGATCAGGCCAGTGGCAGGTACACCTTGCCGCCCGAGGCCAGGAACTCGGTCGACTTCTCCTGCATGCCCTGCGCCGCGTACTCCTTCAGCTCCTGGGTGATCTTCATGGAGCAGAACTTCGGGCCGCACATGGAACAGAAGTGTGCCGTCTTGGCGGGCGTCGCCGGCAGGGTGGCGTCGTGGTACGCCCGGGCGGTCTCCGGGTCCAGCGACAGGTTGAACTGGTCCTCCCAGCGGAACTCGAATCGCGCCTTCGACAGCGCGTCGTCCCACGCCTGCGCCCCGGGGTGCCCCTTGGCCAGGTCGGCGGCGTGCGCGGCGATCTTGTACGCGATCACCCCCGCCTTGACGTCGTCCCGGTCCGGCAGCCCGAGGTGCTCCTTCGGGGTGACGTAGCAGAGCATGGCGGTACCGAACATGCCGATCATCGCGGCGCCGATCGCCGAGGTGATGTGGTCGTACGCCGGGGCGATGTCCGTGGTCAGCGGGCCGAGGGTGTAGAACGGTGCCTCGTGGCACAGCTCCTGCTGGAGGTCCACGTTCTCCTTGATCTTGTGCATGGGCACGTGGCCCGGCCCCTCGATCATCACCTGTACGCCGTGTTCCCAGGCCACCGAGGTCAGCTCCCCGAGGGTACGCAGCTCGGCGAACTGCGCCTCGTCGTTCGCGTCCGCGATCGATCCGGGCCGCAGCCCGTCGCCGAGCGAGAAGGTGACGTCGTAGCGGGCGAGGATCTCGCAGAGTTCGGCGAAGTTGGTGTAGAGGAAGTTCTCCTCGTGGTGCGCCAGGCACCAGGCCGCCATGATCGAGCCGCCCCGGGAGACGATCCCGGTGACCCGGTTGACCGCCAGCGGCACGTAGCCGAGGCGTACCCCGGCGTGCACCGTCATGTAGTCGACGCCCTGCTCGGCCTGCTCGATCACGGTCTCCCGGAAGACCTCCCAGGAAAGCTTCACCGGGTCGCCGCCGACCTTCTCCAGCGCCTGGTAGATCGGGACGGTGCCGATCGGCACCGGCGAGTTGCGGATGATCGCTTCCCGGGTCTCGTGGATCCGCTTGCCGGTGGAGAGGTCCATCACGGTGTCCGCACCCCACCGGGTGGCCCAGGTCAGCTTCTCCACCTCCTCGGCGATGGACGAGGTGACCGCCGAGGTGCCGATGTTGGCGTTGACCTTCACCAGGAACCGCTTGCCGATGATCGCCGGCTCGCACTCGGGGTGGTTGACGTTCAGCGGCAGTACCGCCCGGCCGGTGGCGATCTCGTCGCGTACCACCTCGGCCGGCATCCCCTCCCGGATCGCCACGAACTCCATCTCCGGGGTGACGATCCCGGCCCGGGCGTACGCCAACTGGGTGGGCCGGGCACCGTCCCGGCCGGCCAGCGGGGTGCCGGCACCGCGTACCGGGGCCACGTCGCCCCGTTCCGCGATCCACGCCCCGCGCAGCGGAGGCAGCCCCTCGGCGGGGTCCGAACCGGGACCGGACGTGTCGTAGAGCCGTACCGGCGGTTCGTCGCCGGCCAGTTCGACCTCCGCGAACGGCACCCGGACGTCCGGGCGCGCCCCCGTCACGTAGACCTTGCGACGAGCGTTCATGACAACCTCCCTGTGCTGGATGAGCCGGATCCGCTGGATGAGCCGGATCCGCTGGATAAGCCGGATCCGCTGGACGGGCCGGGCAATCCGCCGGCCGCCGCCGCACCGGACCAGCCGAAGTGGTCCAGTGGCCCGTGGCCGCGCCCCAACGACCAGTTCCGGGCACCGAGCAGCGCGCGGCTGACGTACTCCTTGGCGAAGGCCACCGCCTCCGGCACCTGGTCGCCCAGTGCCAGCCGGGCGGCGATCGCCGCCGAGAACGAACAGCCGGTGCCGTGGGTGTTCCGGGTCGGCACCCACGGCCCGCGCAACAGCCGCACCTCGACGCCGGTCCAGAGCGCGTCGACCGCGCCGCCGAACGCCTCGCCGCCGCCGGTCGCGAGCCCCGAGTCGTCGCTGTCGCCGCCGGTGACCACCACGTACCGGGGGCCGCCCGCGGCGAGCTGCCGGGCCGCCTGCGCCATCTCGTCGGGACCGGAGACGGTACGGCCGAGGATCGCCGCCGCCTCCGCCCGGTTCGGCGTCGCCACCAGGGCGTACGGCAGCAGCCGCTCGATCGCCCCGACCACGCCGAGCCGGGCCCCGCTGGTGGAGACGAGCACCGGGTCGACGACCAGGTTGGGCAGCAGGCCGGCCCGGGCGGCCCCGGCCACCGCGGCCGCGATCGCCGCGTCGCCGAGCATCCCGGTCTTCACCGCCAGCGGCGGCAGGTCCTCGGCCAACGCGTCGAGTTGGGCGCGCACCATCGCGGCGGAGATCGGGAAGACCTCCCGTACCTCGTGGGTGTTCTGGGCGGTGACCGCGGTGAGCACCGACGTGCCGTAGACCCCGAGCGCGGCGAAGACCTTCAGGTCGGCCTGGATTCCCGCGCCCGCCCCGGAGTCCGAGCCGGCCACGGTCAGCACCACCGGCGGGGTCACCGCGACCACTCCGATACCGATGCCCCAGATTCCGATGCCTCCGGTACCGATGCCTGCGGCACCGATGCGCCGGCCCGCGCCTCGACGGCCGCGCAGAGGTCGCGGACCAGCCGGGCCGGGTCGTCCGAGCGCATCACCGCACCCATCACCGCCGCACCGGCCGCACCGGCCGCCAGGCAGGCGTCGACCTGCCCGGGTGTGCCGATGCCGCCGAGCGCGACCACCGGTACCGGGCTGTGGGTGACCAGCCCGGCGAGGCCGGCGGGACCGAGTGGCGGGCCGTATCCGGGCTTGGACGGGCTCGGATAGACCGGCGAGAGCGTCACGTAGTCCTCGGTGCAGAGTCGCCCCAGCTCGGCGAGGTCGTGGCAGGAGCGGCCGACCAGCGGCAGCGCCGGTGCCGGATAGGGGCCGGCGGCCGGCAGGTGCACCGCGTCGCCGTCGAGCGGGTCCGGCCCGGCGACCAGCAGGGTGCCGTGCACCGGGGCGAGGATCGCCCGCAGCCGCCGGGCCAGTTCGAGCCGCTCCGGCCGGGGCAGGTCCCGCTCCCGCAGCAGTACCCACCGGGCGCCGCCCTCGACGGCGGCCCGGACCACCTCGTCGAGCGGCCGGTTCGCCTGCCACCGGTCGGTGACCAGCACGATTCCCCGGGGCCCGGTCACAGCTCGGGCCGCCCCTCGTCCGGGGTGGAGGCCAGCGCGTGGAAGCGCCGGGGGATCCGTCCGGCACCGGCGGCCAGCCGTCCCGCCTCGATGGCGAACCGCATGGCGGTGGCCATCCGTACCGGGTCGGCCGCCCGGGTGACCGCGCTGGCCAGCATCACCGCGTCGCAGCCGAGTTCCATCGCCAGCGCCGCGTCCGAGGCGGTGCCGACGCCCGCGTCCAGGATCACCGGTACGTCCACGTTCTGCCGCAGCAGCCGCAGGTTGTGCGGGTTGTTGATGCCCAGCCCGGACCCGATCGGCGCACCCGCCGGCATCACGGCGGCACAGCCGAGATCCTGCATCCGGCGGGCCAGCACCGGGTCGTCGGTGACGTACGGCAGTACCGTGAACCCGTCGGCGACCAACCGCTCGGCGGCGCTGACCAGCTCGACCGCGTCCGGCAGCAGGGTCCGCTCGTCGCCGATCACCTCCAGCTTGATCCACGACGTCTCGAACGCCTCCCGGGCGAGCTGCGCCACGGTGACCGCCTCGGCGGCGGTACGGCAGCCGGCGGTGTTCGGCAGCAGCCGTACGCCGCACCGGCCGAGCACCTCCAGCACCCCGCCGCCCATGGTGGCGTTGCTGTCGATCCGGCGCAGCGAAACGGTGACCAGTTCGCTGCCACTGGCCCGGATCGTCTGCTCCAGCACGTACGGGCTGGTCGCCCCGCCGGTACCGAGGATCAGCCGGGAGCCGAACTTCTCACCGGCGAGTACGAATCCGGGCTCGGGCTCGGGTACTCCGATCGACATCGCGCCTCACCCGCCCTGCGCCGCGGTCAGCACCTCGACCCGGTCGCCGTCCCGGAGTTGCCGGGCCGGCCAGCCGCCGCGCGGCACCACCTCACCGTTCACCGCGACCGCCACGCCCCGGTGTGCGCTGGTGATCCGCTGTACCAGCTCCGCCACGGTCAACTCGCCGGGCAGCCGCTGTTCGACTCCGTTCACGGTCAGCTCCACCGTGTCCTCCCCACCCTGGTCGTTCCGTCGTCCGGCCCCGGCCTCCCGCCGGGCACCGGCCCGTCAACTGCCTCCGCCGCCGCACCCGCCGCCGCACCCGCTGGCGTCGCACGCCCGAGCCCGGTCGGCCCCGGCGGGACCGGGTCGGCGAACCGGGCCGGCGAGAGCGGCGCGAGCGCCGGATCCGGTACGCCGGTGGCCAGCAGGTCGGCGACCAGGTCGGCGGTGAGCGGGGTGAGCACGATGCCGTGCCGGAAGTGCCCGGCCGCGACCACCACCTCGGGCCGGTCCGGCAGCGGGCCGAGCAGCGGTGCGTTGTCCGGCGTACCGGGACGCAGCCCGGACCGTGCCTCGACCAGCTCGTACTCGGCGAGTTCCGGTAGCACGTCGGTGGCGGCGCGGAGCAGGTCGAGTACCGCTCCGGCGGTGACGTCGAGGTCGGCCCGCTCCTCCACGGTGGCCCCGACCACCACCTCGCCGTCGGTCCGGGGTACCAGGTAGACGTGCCGGCCGTCGGCGTGCCCCCGGATCACGTGCCGGAAGCCGGGTGCCGCGCCGCCGGGCGCGCGCAGCCGCAGGACCTGACCCTTCACCGGCCGGATCGGCAGGCCGGTCAGTGCCGCCGTGCCGCAGCCGGCCGCGACGACCGTCGCTGCCGCGTCCAGCTCGGCGAGGTCCCGGACCGGCCGGGGCAGTACCGTCACCCCGGCCCGTTCGACGGCGACCCGCAGCGCGGCGACCAGCCGGCGCGGGTCGACCTGGTGGTCGCTCGCGGCGAGCGCGCCGCCGCGCAGCCGGGTGGCCAGCAGCGGTTCGCGGTCGCGCAGCTCCGCCGGCCGCAGCGGGGTCACCGGCAGTCCCAGGCTCCGCTGGTACGTCCAGAGCCGCTCCGCCTCGGCCAGGTCGTCGGAGGTGAGCGCGACGGTCAGCGTCCCCTCGGTCCGATAGCCCAGGTCCAGCCCGGTCGCTTCGGCGAGTTCGGCGGCGAAGGCCGGCCAGCGGGCGGCGGACTCGACCAACAGTCCGGTCAGCATCCGCTCGCCGAAGTAGCTCTCGGCGACCGGGGCGAGCATTCCGGCCGCGACGTCGGAGGCTCCGGAGCCGGGCGCGGCGTCGTGGATGCTGACCCGCATGCCCCGGGCGGCGCAGCGCCAGGCGACGGCGAGCCCGATCGGGCCGCCGCCGACCACCGCGACGTCTGCCGCCCGGTCGCCGCCCACCACCGGGACGTGCGCCTGCCGGTCCTCGCCTACCGCCGCGACGTGCGCCTGCCTGTCCTTGCCTACCATCCTTCCGCTCCCGCACCCGGGCCGGCGTGCGGCGAACCCCGCCGGGGGTCCCACCCCGGCGATGTTCCCCGTCCCGGATCGGGTGGGGGCGGATCGGTGGCGAGGGCGGTGAGGAGATCGGCGGTGGCCCTGGCCGGGTCGGCGGCGCCGGAGACGGCACCCACCACGGCGACGCCGTACGCCCCGGCGGCGAGCAGTGCGGGCACCCGGTCGGCGGTGATCCCGCCGATCGCGATCACCGGTACCGGCACCGCCGAGGCGACCCGGCGGATCCCGTCCGGGCCGATCGGTGCGGGGAGTCCGTCCTTTGTGGAGGTGGCGTGACAGGGGCCGACGCCGAGATAGCTGGCGCCGGCCGCGGCCGCCGCCGCACCCGGGTCCCGGGCGGTCGCGCCGAGCACGGCGTCCGGGCCGAGCACCCGGCGGGCGGCGTCGACCGGCAGGTCGCGGGCGCCGACGTGCCCACCGGCCGCCCCGATCGCGAGTGCGAGGTGCAGCCGGTCGTTGACCAGGCAGGACGCCCCGACGGCGGCGCACCGGCTGGCCACCTCGGCGGCCAGCTCGTACGCCGTCCGGTCGTCGGTGTCGTCGGCCACCCGGACCTGTACGACCAGTTCGGGGCCGGCGACCGAGAGGGCGGCGTCGACCACCGCGAGCGGGTCCCGCCCGGGCCGGGTGTCGGTGATGAGGTGAAGTCGTCCGATGGATAGCACGGCAACGCTCCTCCCTGCGCCGGCATTACCCGGATCAGGTTCGACGGTCGGGGGCTCGACAGCCCCCCTCTCAGCCCGGTCCACCGGGCTCCCGTGGGTTACTTGTCGGCGAGCGTACGCGGCTGGTCACGGATCAGTAAAGGGCCGTGACCTATCGCACACTGTCAGCACTCCACCACGTACCGGTGCGCCGGGCTGGGGACCAGCGGCCCGGCGGATATGTCTGTCCTATCCGGATGATTCCACCTCGTTACGTAACCGTTACCTGAATTAACCTCAGCGCCTTATTCCGGCCGCCCAGCAGGCGGCCCTAATTTGTTCAACCACAAGGCAAAATTCGACGGCCGGTGCTTCGGCGAGTTCCGGTCCTCCCTCCACACCCCGTGGCGGTCTTCGGCGTACCGACCCGGGATCCCCCTGTCCTCACCGGACCAAGGAGATCCTCCGTGTCCAGCCCCGGCCGCTCCGGCGGCACCTCGCACCCCCCGCACCCCCATCGCAGATTCCGGCGCCGCCTGGTCGGCGCGACCGCGGCACTCCTGCTCGGCACGACCGCGCTGGCCGGTACCCCCGCCTCGGCCGCCCCGGCGGCCCTGCCCCAGGCCCAGGCACCCGTCAAGAAGGCGCCGGCACTCGAACTGGCCCCCGACGCCGAACCGTTCAGCGTGCTGGTCTTCTCCAAGACGGCCGGCTTCCGGCACGACTCCATCCCGACCGGCATCGCCGCGATTCGGCAACTCGGCGCCGAGCACGGGTTCACCGTCGACGCCACCGAGGACGCGGCGGCGTTCACCGACGCCAACCTCGGCAGATACCAGGCGGTGATCTGGCTCTCGACCACCGGCGACGTGCTGAACGCGGAGCAGCAGGCCGCCTTCGAGCGCTACATCAAGGCCGGCGGCGGGTACGCCGGAGTGCACGCCGCATCGGACACCGAATACGACTGGCCCTGGTACGGCGACCTGGTCGGGGCGTACTTCGCCTCGCACCCGGCCAACCAGCAGGCCACGATCAAGGTCGAGGACCACGCTCACGAGTCCACGAAGGACCTCCCGGCACGATGGTCCCGGTACGACGAGTGGTACAACTTCCGCGACAACCCGCGCGGCGACGTACACGTGCTCGCCGCACTGGACGAGACCAGCTACGCCCCCGGCGCCGGGGCGATGGGGCACGACCACCCGTTCGCCTGGTGCCAGGAGTACGACGGCGGCCGGGCCTGGTACACGGCCGGCGGCCACACCCAGCAGTCGTACGCCGAGCCGGAGTTCCTGGCCCATCTGCTCGGCGGCATCCGGACCGCGGCCGGCGCCGTCGAGGCCGACTGCTCCGCCTCGCTGACCAGCAGCTTCGAGAAGATCACCCTGGACAGCAACACCAACAACCCGATGGAGCTGGACGTCGCCGCCGACGGGCGGGTCTTCTACATCGAGCGGGACGGCCGGGTCCAGATCATCAAGCCGGAGACCGGTACCACGGTCACCGCCGCCGACCTCGACGTCTTCACCGGCAACGAGGACGGGCTGATCGGCATCCGGCTCGACCCGGACTTCGCCACCAACAGGTGGGTCTACCTCTACTACGCCCCGAACGGCGGCGCGGCCCGCAACCACCTGTCCCGGTTCACCGTCGTCGGCGACACCCTCGACCCGGCCAGCGAGAAGATCGTGCTCCAGGTGCCGACGCAGCGGAACACCTGCTGCCACGCGGGCGGCAGCATGGTCTTCGACAGCGCCGGCAACCTCTATCTGGCCACCGGGGACAACACCAACCCGTTCGAGTCGAACTCCTTCACCCCGATCGACGAGCGGCCGGGCCGGCAGGACTTCGACGCGCAGCGCAGCTCCGGCAACACCAACGACCTGCGCGGCAAGGTGCTCCGGATCCACCCGGAGGACGACGGGACGTACACGGTCCCGCAGGGCAACCTCTTCGCCCCGGGTACCGAGAGGACCCGGCCGGAGATCTACGCGATGGGCTTCCGGAACCCGTTCCGGATCGGCATCGACCCGTTGTCGAACACCCTCTACGTGGCCGACTACGGCCCGGACGCCGGAGCGGCGAACCCGAACCGCGGTCCGGAGGGGACGGTCGAGTGGAACATCGTCGCGCAGCCCGGCAACTTCGGCTGGCCGTACTGCCACGGCGCGAACTACGCCTACAACGACTACCAGTTCCCGTCCGGGCCGAGCGGGGCGAAGTTCGACTGCGCCGCACCGGTGAACAACTCGCCGAACAACACCGGGCTGACCAACCTGCCCCCGGCGATCCCGGCGAGCGTCGACTACGACTACAGCGGCAACCCGCTCTTCCCGGAGATCGGCGGCGGCGGTGCCCCGATGGGCGGGCCGGTCTACCGGTACGACCCGGCGAACCCGTCCGAGCGCAAGTGGCCGGCGTACTACGACGGCAAGGCGATGTTCGGCGAGTGGAACCAGAACAAGATGTACGCCTTCCAGGTCACCGACGACGGCAAGTCTCTTGTGGACATCAACCAGCTGCTCACCGGGATGACCTTCGTCCGGCCGATGGACTTCGAGTTCGGACCGGACGGCGCGCTGTACCTGATCGAATGGGGCAGCGGCTTCGGCGGCAACAACGACAACTCCGGGGTGTACCGGATCGAGTACATCGCCGGTGACCGGGCGCCGATCGCGGTCGCCACCGCCGAACCCACCTCCGGAACCGCCCCGCTGACCGTTGCCTTCTCCAGCGAGGGCTCCCGGGACCCGGACGGCGGACCGATCAGCTACGCCTGGACCTTCGGTGACGGCGGCACCTCGACCGAGCCGAACCCGACGCACACGTACGCGACGGCCGGCAACTACACCGCCCAGCTCACCGTCACCGGCGACACCGGCCGGACCGCGGTGGCGAACGTACCGGTGACGGTCGGCAACACCGCCCCGACGGTGACCATCGAGTTCCCGCCGGACGGCGGGTTCTTCGACTGGGGCGACCAGGTGAAATACACGGTCAAGGTGACCGACCCGGAGGACGGGGAGATCGACTGCGACCGGGTGACCCTCCAGTACTACCTGGGTCACGACGAGCACGCCCACCCGCTGGACGACCAGGCCGGCTGCACCGGCACGGTGCAGACCTCGCTCGCCTCCGGGCACGGCGCCGACGCCAACGTCTTCGCGGTCTTCGAGGCCAGCTACACCGACGGCGGCGGGGCCGGCGGCTCCAACCCGCTGACCGGCCGGGCGATCGAGCAGCTCCAGCCGAAGCGGAAGCAGGCGGAATACTTCGCGACGACCGGCCGGGCGCCGGACGGCGTCGGCGGCGGTGACCCCGGCGTGCAGGCCCAGGCCACCACGGACGTCGAGGGCGGCTTCCAGAACATCGGCTGGGTCGAGGACGGCGACTACTGGAGCTTCGACCCGACCAACCTGACCGGGATCACCGGGTTCCGGTTCCGGGCCGCCTCGGCCGGCGGCGGCGCCCGGATCGAGGTACGGTCCGGCGCCGTCGACGGCCCGGTGCTGGCCACCGCCACGGTGCCGGACACCGGCGGCTGGCAGACCTTCGCCAACGCCACCGCCGAACTTTCCGCACCGAGCACCACGAGCGGGCCGCTCTTCTTCGTGGCGCGCAACCCGGTCGGGGCCACCGGCACGGGTGCGATCGTCAACGTCAACTGGGTCGACTTCCTCGGCCGGGGTGTCACCGACAACGCGCCGCCGACGGTGACCGCCACCGCCACCCCGAGCACCGGCACCGCGCCGGTCGCGGTGAGCTTCGACGGCACCGCCAGCGACGCCGAGGGTGACGACCCGCTGACGTACGCCTGGGACTTCGGGGACGGGGGCACGGCGAACACCCTGGACGCCACGCACACGTACACCGGCCCGGGGACGTTCACCGCGACCCTGACCGTGACGGACGCGCGCGGCGCCGCCGCGTACGCCACGGTCACCGTCAAGGTGGAGGCGCCGAACACCTCGTGCTTCGGGGCCCGCTCGGACGACTTCACCGGCGGCGAACTGGACAAGGCCCGCTGGTCGACGGTGGTCCGGGAGAACCAGCTCCACGGTGTACGCGGCGGCGCGCTCGTCCTGCCCACCTCGGTCGGCGACCTCTACGGCACCCGCAACGACGCCACCAACGTCGTGTTGCAACCGGCGCCGAGCGGTAGCTGGCAGGCCACCACCAAGCTCAGCCTGGCGGCGGTCGAGAACTACCAGCAGGCCGGCCTGATCGTCTACGGCGACGACGACAACTACGCCAAGTTGGACCTGCTGTACAACGGCAGCCGGGTCGTGGAGTTCATCCGGGAGACCGCCGGCACCCCGCGCAACGAGGGCGGCGACTCGGCACCGGCACCGGCCGGTGACACGATCCACCTGCGGCTGACCAGCGACGGAGTGAACCTGACCGCGGCTTTCTCGGCCGACGGGCAGACCTTCACCCCGGTCGGCCGGTCGGCGGCGCTGGCCGGCATCGACGACCCGAAGGTCGGGCTGTTCGCGCTGAACGGCGGCACCACCGCACCCGTGGTGGACGCCAGCTTCGACTGGTTCCAGATCACGCCGGACGCGCCGGCCGGCGAGGTGACCCCGAACGACGAGTTCACCGGGACCAGCCTGGACAAGTGCCGGTGGGACGGGATCGTCCGGGAGGACCCGACCGGCTACCGGGTCGCCGACGGCGCGCTGCACGTCGACGTGCCGAACGGTGACATCTACACCGGCAACAACACCGGGCCGACGAACTTCGTGCTCCAGACCGCCCCAGAGGGCGACTGGACGATCCAGACGAAGGTCGACGGCAGCAGTCTGAACGAGCAGTACCAGCAGGCCGGCCTGATCGTCTACGGCGACGACGACAACTACCTGAAGTTCGACTTCATCGCCGACAACCAGGTGAGCCAGCCGGTGACGCGGCGGATCGAGTTCCGCAGCGAGATCGGCGCGGCCGTGCAGGACCCGCAGCCGCAGGCGACGAACCTCACCGGGTCGGTGTGGCACCTGCGACTGGCGAAGTCCGGCGACACCTACACGGCGGCGTACTCGACGGACGGGACGACCTGGACGGAGCTGGCGCCGCTGACCAACACCGCGGTGGGTGCCACGCCGCGGATCGGTCTGTTCAGCCTCGGCGCGGCGCAGACCGCCTCGAAGACCGTCTCGTTCGACTACTTCCGGCTCAGCACGGAGGCCGTCGACGAGGCCGCCCCGGTGACCACCGCCACGGTGTCGGGGACCCCGACCGGCGGCTGGCACACCGGCCCGGTGACGGTGACCCTCGCCGCCACCGACAACGCCGGGGGCAGCGGGGTGGCCCGGACCGAACACCAGCTCGACGGCGCGACGACCTGGACGGCCTACACCGAGCCGGTACTGGTCGCCGGGGACGGCCCGCACACCCTGCGGTTCCGTTCGGTCGACGAGGCGGGCAACGTCGAGGCGACGAAGTCGGTCGAGGTGAAGATCGACGCCACCGCGCCGGTCAGCACCGCCGCGTTCGCCCCGCCGACCGACGACGGCTGGCACGGCGGCACCATCCCGGTGACGCTGACCTCGACCGACGCCGGTGCCGGGGTGGCCAAACTGGAGTGGTCGCTCGACGGCGGCGCCTGGACGGCGTACACCGAGCCGGTGAACGTGACCGGGGACGGGCAGCACGAGCTGCTCTACCGGGCCACCGACGCGGCCGGCAACGCCGAGACGCTCAAGTCGGCGATCCTGAAGATCGACGGTGTGAAGCCGACCGTGCTGGTCTCCGGGCTGGCCGACGGCCAGCTCTACGGCGACAGCCAGGACGTCCGGGTGAACTGGTCGGCCGTCGACCCGACCTCCGGGATCAAGGCGACGGTGGGCACGCTGGACGGTCGGCCGTACCAGCCGAACACCCTGCAGGCGATGTACGAGCTGCCGCTCGGCCTGCACGAGCTGACCGTGACCGCGACGGACCGGGCCGGGAACGTGACGACCTCGACCGTACGGTTCTTCGTCACCACCTCGTTCCGGGACATGCAGCAGTTGCTGGACCGGTTCAAGGCGACGGGTCGGCTGTCGGCCAAGGGGCACAAGCAGTTGTCGAACAAGCTCGACACGGTCCGCCAGGCCGAGGCGAACGGCAACGACAACCGGGCGGTCAAGCAGCTCGGCCAGTTCAAGGAACTCGCCACGGACGCCGGGCTGGTCGCCGAGGCGGAGATCCGGGACGTACTGGTCCGGGACGCTGACGCGATGATCGTCCGGCTCGGCGGCAGCCCGAGCGCCGCCGGGGTCAGGGCCAACGACGGCAAGCCGGTGCAGGGCACCGGTCGGCTGGTCGAGGACCCGACCCGGGTGAAGCGGGGCGGAAGGCTCTGACCGGAAGGTCCTGCACCTGGAGGTAAGCGCGGGGGCGGTCGGTCACCATCGGCCGCCCCCGCACCCGCACCCGTCCGGCGGACGATCCGCCGGGAAGGAGTACCGGCAAATGCGACGTGGACCAGTGCACTCCCCTCGGCCGGTCCGGCCCGTCCTCGTACCGCTGCTGCTCTGCGCGCTCTTCCTCGCCGCCGGACTGGCCCCGGCGGCACCCGCCGAGGCGCACGGCGGCAAGATCAAACTTCTGGTCGCCGGTGATGGCGCCACCGGGGTGACCGTGCAGGCCAGCTACGCCGACGGCCATCCGCTGGACAACGGCGTACGGCTGGTGGTGACGGCCACCGGTGAGGGCGGCCGGAGGGTCGGTCCGCTCCAGCTCAACCCGGCCGGCGAGGGGGAGGGCTTCTACAGCACCGGGCCGGTGCTCACTCCCGGACCGTGGCAGGTCACGGTCACCGCGCCGAAGCCCACCCCGGCCACGGTGCAGGTGGTCGTGCAGGCCCGCGCCGCCCAGGCCGCCCCGCCGGCGCCCGCGCCAGGTGCGGCCGGCGCGTCCGGCGCGGCCGACACCTCGACCACCCGGCTGTGGTGGCTGGCCGGCGCCGCGCTGGCACTCGCCACCGTCGCCACCCTCGGCGCCCTCCTGGTACGCACCCGCCGCCGCACCTGAACACTCCGCCCCTCCGCACCTGAACACTCCGCACCCGCCGCACCTGAACACCCCGCGCCTGATCCCACTCACCTGGACACCCCGCGCCTGATCCCACTCACCTGGACACTCCGCGCCTGATCCCACTCACCTGGACACCCCGCGCCTGATCCCACTCACCTGGACACCAGAGGCGCTAACCGCCCCGGGTAGCGCCTCTGGTGTCCAGGTCCACACCGTTCAGCGTCCGATTCCGCCGGCAGCTTCTGCCCCGCCGGCAGCTTCCCCGGCGGCAGCGTTCTCCGCTGGCGGCTCCCCCGGGCGGCAGCTTCCCCGGTGGCGGCTTTCCCAGCCGCAGCGGACCCCGGCGGCCGGTTTCCCCGGCGGTAGGGGCGGGTGGCCGGGGGCTGGCGTTGCTGGTGGACGGGGCAGCGCGACGGCCAGGGCTGCGGCACGCTGGTCCGATGCCTCGTCGTCCCCGGGTGCCGGCCCGGTTGGCGTTCCTGCCCTTCTCGGCCAGAGTGGCCGTGTCGGAGGGGCTGGTCAGCCGGAGCATGCTGCGCGGGCCGGCCTGGCGCCGGCTGCTTCCCGACGTCTATGTGCACCGCGACGGTTACCGGGAGGACGACCACCGGATGTGGTGCGACGCGGTCGCGCTCACCCTGCCCCCGGGCGCGGCCATCGGCGGGCTGAGCGCCGCACACCTGTGGGGCGTGCGGCTGCTCCCCCGGGACGCCCCGGTCACCGTGCTGGTGCCGGGTGTCACCCGCCCCCGTCCGCAGGAACGGGTTCGCTACACGCTCGCGAAACTCTCCGCCGACGACGTGACCCGGTTCGGCGGACTGCCGGTCACCACGCCGGTGCGTACCGCGTTCGACCTGGGACGGAAGCCGCCGCGTACCGAGGCGGTGGTGGCGGTGGACGCGCTGCTGAACCGTCGGCTGGTGAAGCCCGCCGCACTCACCGACTATCTCGCCGCGCGTCCCGGCTGGCTTGGCGTACCGCTGCTGCGCGAGGTCCTCGGCCCGGCGGAACCGCTCAGCGAGTCGCCGATGGAGACCCGCCTGCGGCTCCTGCTCGTCGACGCCGGCCTGCCACCGCCGACGGCACAGCACGACGTGTACGCCGCCCGGGGGCGGTTCGTCGGCCGGGTGGACCTCGGGTATCCACGGCTGCGGATCGCCATCGAGTACGAGGGCGACCACCACCGCGAGCGGGCGCACTTCCGCCAGGACGTCGCCCGGCTGAACGATCTCCGCGCCGCCGGCTGGGTGGTGCTCCGCTTCACCGCCGACGACGTCCTGCGGCACCCCGCGAGAGTTGTCGCCCAGGTGGCCCAGGCCATCCGGGAACGCCTCCACTCACCTGGACACCAGAGGCGCTAACTGTCCCGGGTAACGCCTCTGGTGTCCAGGTCGACACCGTCGGGTGCCGCAGCGCCGACACGGTGCGGCGGTTGGCGGCGCCACGTGCGTCGGTGCGCCGGTTGGCGGCGCCACATGCGTCGGTGCGGCGGTTGGCGGCGCCGGGTGCGTCGGGTGCGGCGGTTGGCGGCGTCGGATGCGGCGGCGCCGGTCCGGCGGGGTTCTCAGAGGAGGGCGCGCAGGGCGGAGATGTCGTCCGGGGTGGGCTGCCAGCGGCCGGCGTTGGCGTTGGCGCGTACCTGGTCGGGGGTGGTGGCACCGGCGATCACCGAGGTCACCGCCGGCTGGGCGGCCAGGCCGCCGATCGCCACGTCCAGCAGGGACCGGCCGCGCTCGGCCGCGTACTTCTCCAGTGCCTCGATGGTGTCCCACGGTGCGGAGGCGAGCCGGGCGGCGTACCTCGGGCTGCTGCCGGCGAGCCGGCTCTCGGAGGGTGGCTGGGCGCCCCGCTTGTACTTGCCGGTGAGCAGCCCGTCGGCGAGCGGGAAGAACGGCAGCAGGCCGAGCCCGAAGTGCCGGGCGGCCGGCACCACCTCGGCCTCCACGCCCCGGTTCAGCAGGCTGTACTCGTTCTGCGCGCTGATGAAGGGCGTGTAGCCCCCGGTACGCGCCGTCCAGGCCGCGTCGGCGATCTGCCAACCGGTGAAGTTGGAGTTGCCGAGGTAGCGGACCTTGCCGGCCCGGACCAGGTCGTCCAGAGCGCTCAACGTCTCCTCGATCGGCGTACCCGGGTCCGGCTCGTGCATCTGGTAGAGGTCGATGTGGTCGGTGCCGAGCCGGCGCAGGGACGCCTCGACCGCCCGGGCGACGTAGCGCCGGGCGCCCCGGGCGCCGAGGTCCGGCCCGTTCATCCCGGACATGCTCATGCCGAACTTGGACGCCAGCACGACGTCGTCGCGCCGGCCGCGGAGCGCGGCACCGAGCTGCTCCTCCGACCCGCCGTGCGGCTCGCCGTAGATGTCGGCGGTGTCGAAGAGGTTGATGCCGGCGTCGAGGGCCGCGTCGACCACGGCCCGGGTGCCGGCGACGTCGAGCTTGCGGCCGAAGTTGTTGCAGCCGACTCCGACGACGGACACCACGAGCCCGGAGTCGCCCAACCGGCGGTAGGTCATCTCAGTCACGAGATCAACCCTATGCCGTCGCCCAGGACCGGGGACTTCGCACCGGAGTACGCTCACCCGGCCAGGGGACGCCATTCGAGAAGATAATTCGACGACGATTCACGTACGTGAAATCGACTGGTGCGCTGGCGCGTCGCGCGCGTACGCCGGAAACTGCTATATCGTGGGCACGGATACGGCGACCTCTGCGATTTTCCCGTGCCGTTCATGGTCGCCGCGCGAGGCGTCGAAAGGCGGGTTCACATGGCGGTGAACGGCCGATTCGACCGGCCCGGTTCGGAGATGTCCGTCGTCCCCGCCCAGGTCAGCAGGGAGACCAACGCGCCGGTCGAGGTGACGGTCGTCCTTCCCTGCTACAACGAGCAGGCGCACGTGCTGACGGAAATCGAGCGCATCTGCGCGGCAATGGACGACAGCGGCCTCAATTACGAATTGCTGGCGATCGACGACGCCTCCACCGATGACACGCTGGAGATCCTGCGGGCGGCGACCGGCCGTTTTCCCCGGCTCCGGCTGCTGGCGTTCCACCGCAACGGCGGTTCCGGCACGGCCCGCCGGATCGGCACCGAACAGGCGCGCGGCGCCATCGTGGTGTGGACCGACGCGGACATGACCTATCCGAACGAGCGGATCCCCGAGTTCGTCCGGCTGCTGCTCCGGGACCCGCACGTCGACCAGGTCGTCGGCGCCCGTACCAGCGAGCAGGGCAGCCACAAGTTCCTCCGGGTACCGGCGAAGTGGCTCATCCGCAAGATCGCCGAGCGGCTGGCCGGCACCCGCATCCCCGACCTCAACTCCGGGTTGCGGGCCTTCCGCCGGGACGTGTCGCTGCCCTACCTCCGGCTGCTTCCGCCCGGGTTCTCCTGCGTCACGACGATCACGATGGCGTTCCTGCACAACCAGCACGACGTGCACTACGTGCCGATCTCCTACGCCCGCCGGTCGGGCTCGTCGAAGTTCCACTTCGTCCGGGACGCCTACCGCTATCTCCTCCAGGTGCTCCGGATGGTGATGTACTTCAACCCGCTCAAGGTGCTGATGCCGCCGTCGTTGCTGCTGCTCGCCGTCGGCTCCGGAAAGGTCGTCTACGACCTGGTCGCGCATCCGGTCAGGATCGCGACCAACACGGTGCTGCTGCTCTGCGCCGGCCTGATCGTCGGCGCGGTGGCGCTGCTCGCCGACCTCATCGTGCGGTCCAGAGTCGACTGGCCGCCCGGGAACCGCTCGTGAGCGAAGCGGTGCCGACCGCCACCGCGCTGCTCCGGGTCCGGGGCATCGGCCTCCGGGTCCGGGACACGGTCGCCCGGGTACGCGAGAGCGGGCCGGCGCCGTCCGCCGGGCGCCCCGAGGCGCCGATCGACGACCGGTCCGGGTCGGGTCCGGACCGGGTGGAGCGGTCGGACCGGGTGGAACGGCTGGGCCGGGCCGGTGTCGCCGCGATCACCGGCGTCGTCGCGCTGACCTGGTTTCCGCTGCTCGGCATGCCGTTCGGCGACAACCACCTGGGCCGGATCATCGGCCGGTACGCGCTGCACCTGCGCAACCTCCAGGAGCAGGGAGTCCTCGGCTCGCACTTCGGTGCCGACTGGCTCCCCTACGCCTCGACGCCGTACGCGCACCACCCGCCGCTGCTCAACCTGCTCACCGCGCTGACCGGCCTGCTGCCGGGGGACGGTGAATACCAGGTGTGGCTGCCGGCGTACCTGCTGGCGCTGCTGATCGTCCCGGCCGGTGCCGCCCTGCTGCGTGGCCTCGGGTTGCGCTGGTCGGCCACCCTGCTGGCGCTCGGCCTGATGGTGGCCACTCCGTTCTACTGGATCTACAGCCCGCTGATGTTCGACCTCGGGCCGATCCTGGCCCTCTCCGCCCTGGTGCTGCGGCTGCGCACCCGCCCCGATCCGGCGCCCCGGCTCGTCGCCGCGACCTGCGGCGCCGCGCTGCTCAGCACCCTGGTCTCCTGGCCCGGTGTCGGGTTCGCCGCCGTACTCGGGCTGTGGCTGCTGGCGGCCCGTCGGGTCGACCGGGTGACGGTACTGGTCGGCGCGAGCATGCTGGCCGGGATCGCGATCAGCCTGGCCTTCGTGGTCGGGGTGACCGGGATGGCGATGCTCGGCGGGCAGGCCGAACTGCGCAGTACCGGTGGTGGCTACACCGTGCGGCAGTTCCTCCGTCGGCAGTGGCACTACGCCTACGACCTGCTGCCGCTCTGGTACATCGGCGCGCTTCCGGTCGGCGTGGTGGTCGGGCTGCTGGATCGGCGTACCCGGGTCTACCTGGCGATGGCGGTCGCGTTCACCGCCGCCTGGATGCTCGGGTTGAGCAACGGCGCCTACGTCCACTCGTACTGGTCCTATCCGGTGCTGGTGGTCGGACTGGTCGGGATGGGTGTGCTGCTGGACCGACTCGTCGGCCGGCTCACCGGCCCGGTTCCGGACGACGGCCTCGACGCAGCCGCCGTGGAGGGCGCCGCCGCTGGTACGCCGGAGGCGGTGCGCCGGTTCGTCCGGACCAGGAGGTGGCTGGCGCGACGGCGGGTCCGGGTGACGGCGGCGACGCTGGTCGGGGCGGCCCTCGGGGCGTACCTCGGGATGCTGGTCGTCGGCCCGGACCGGCACCGCCTGCTGGACGAACCTGCCGGGGCCGGCCGGCTCGTGGCCGGGCATCCGCCACCGGCCGGTCAGCGGTACGCCTGGGTCGCCGGCCCGGGGGCGACGAGTGCCCGCTGGCTCGCGTACTACTGGCGGTTGAAGCCCCGGCAGCTCACCGCCGCGACGCTGCACGTCGAGCCGACCCGCCCCGAGGATCTGGTTCTGGTCAACCTGGACAAGCGGCCGGAGTGGCTGCCCGCCTCGGTCGAGTCCCTCGCCGTGGCCCGGGACGGGCCGTACGCGCTGGTCCCGTTCGGCGCTCTGGACGGCACCGCCGGCGGCCGGTGATCCGGCGCCGGGCCCTGGCGCGACGGCACCGCGCTGGCGGCGGAAGCTACGGGCGGGTCGCGAGCGCGACGAGGCCCGGCCCGCGGTCCGGGCGCATCCGCTGGAGGACGACGAACGGCGAGACGGCCAGCCGGATCGCCTCGCCGGCCAGGACGCCGCGCGGTTGCAGGATCCGCCCGGAGGTCGAGGTGCGCTCCTCGGCGGTCCCGGACGCGTCACCGGCGCCAGCGGGAGGATCGGCTCGGCGACCCGCCCAGCGGTCCCGTACGGAGTCGAGCAGGTAGCCGAGCGGCCAGCCGTAGTGCACGAGGCGGACGTCGGTGGCACCGGCGTCGAGCAGCCGCTGCCGGAGTTGCCCGGCGGAGTACCGCCGGTAGTGCCCGACCAGGGTGTCCCAGGGGCCGAACCGCTCCGGGTCGGCGGGTACCGACAGCAGCAGGTGTCCGCCGGGCCTGGCCAGGGCCAGCCACTCCGTCAGTACCGGCAGATCGTCGGCGATGTGTTCCAGCACCTCGAACGCGCAGACCAGGTCGTAGCCGCCGGCCGCCGGTACCTGCCGGTGGTCCCCGTTGTGCACCGTCCCGCCCAGCGGGGTGATCCGGGCGTACGCGGTCTGGAAGCTGCGCGGGTCGGGTTCGGCCGCGGTGTAGTTGGCCAGCCGGGCCAGCCGGGTGCCGACGGAGCCGAGCCCGCAGCCGAGTTCGAGGATGGTCCGCGGCCGGCACTCCGCCACGAGCCGGCGTACGACGTGCCAGCGCAGGGCCGCCCGGGGTGGCAGCGGCGGGTCGGCCGCCAGCGCGGTCATCCGAGCCACCAGACCGGGCCGGCGGTCAGGTTGCCACCGGCCGGGCTCGCGGTGCCGGCAGTGTCCGTCGACGCCCCGGCCGGGCCGGCGTCCCGGCCGACGGTGGGGTCGATCCGGTGCCGGACCGGGGCCACGACGGTCGCCGGCCAGAAGTGTTCGAGCGCGCGCCGCCGGGCGGCCCGGCGCAGCCGGGCGAGCCGGTCCGGGTCGCCGGCCAGGTCGCGCAGCGCGTCGGCCAGCGCGGCCGGGTCGCCGGCCGGCACGAAGACGGCCGCGTCGCCGAGCGCCCGGCGTTGCGGTGCGGTGTCGGAGGTGACGACGGCGCAGCCGGCGGCGGCGCCCTGGAAGACCTTCGTCGGTACCACCCGGCCGGCCTTCGCCGTCTCGCCGAAGATGCCCAGTGACACGTGGTGGCCGGCGACGAAGGCGGGCAACTCAGCCGCCGGTATCCAGTCGTGCCAGGTCACCCGGGGGTTGTCGGCGGCGGCCCGGCGGCAGCCGGGATGGTCCTGTCCGGTGCCGACCACTGTCACCTCGATCGAGTCGTCGGCGGCCAGTGCGGCCAGCGCGGCGCCCAGGGTCCGGGTGCCGTGCAACGGGGTGAAGAGGCCGACGAAGACGACCCGCAGCCGCCATCGGCCGTCGCCGGCCGGGTCGGCGGGCCAGCGCTCCCGGGCGGTACGGGCACCGGCGGCGAACCACTCTGCGCCGGCTCCGACGGGTACCACGATTCCCCGGTCCCGGGCTGGCACCGGGAGCGTGTCGAGATGCTCGGCGGTGTCCACCAGTACGACGTCGGCGCGGCGCAGTGCGGCGTCGTCGATCGCCCGCATCAGCCGTGCCCGGGCACCTCGGGCGTCGGCGAGTCCCCGGTCCCGGGCCGTGCCGGCGGCGGAGACGAGGTGGTCGAGCACGATCGGCGTACCCCGGAACAGCAGCCGGGCCAGGTGCACGTCGAAGTGTCCGAGATAGCCGACCAGTACGGCGTCGACCGCACCGGTGCGGGTGCCGTACCGCTGGCGGAGGGCGCGCACCACGAGCAGGGTCCAGCAGCGGGCGAGCTTGCCGGCGAGCAGCGGGAGTCGCCACGGCTGCCGGAGCACGGCTATCCGGGCGGCGGTGTCCATCGTCAACGGTTCGTTCAGCTCGGTCACCTCGTCGCCGGCTGCCCGGAGCCCCTCGACGAGTACGCCGACCCGGGAATGTCGCCGTACGTCGTAGCTGCCGAACACCAGCCAGCGCACGAGCAGCAGCGTAACGCGCCGTACGCCTCCGGGCACGTTCTGTCGTCACGGCTGGCGCGTCGCCGGGTCCGCCGGCTCCACTCCCCGCACCTCCGGCCCCCCGGCCGACGGCGGTCCGACCGAGGCCGCCCCCGCCGAGGACGAGCCGGCCGGGGACGACCCGGGGGGTGGCGGCTGCTGCCGGGGTACCCGGCGGGAGAGTCGACGCCCCGACCACCGCAGCGAGACCGCGACGGCCGGCAGGAGCAGGTCCACCGTGGTCAGCAGCAGCCGGGACAGCACGGTGGCGACCAGCGCGGCCGGCCCGGCGACGGTCGGGCCGAGCAGCAGCGGCAGCGCCACCTCCCGGGGACCGACCCCGGCCGGCGCGACGGCCAGCAGGAACCCGACCGACCACGACCCGGCGAAGGCGCCTATCGAGCGGAGCAGCAGGTCCGGGCCGCCGCCCGCACCGATGTCGGCCAGGAGCAGCCAGAGGTGCGCACCGTAGCCGAGCCAGGTCGCGAGCGACCAGCCGACGGCCCCGCCGATGCCGCGCGCGGAGAGCGGCCGGGGCATCGGCTCGCGGCGGGCCAGCCGGAGCAGCGCGGCGAGGATCCGGTTCACCAGCGGCGGCCAGAGCACCAGCAGCGCGGGCGGGACGGCCAGCAGGACCCACCAGTAGTCCGCGACGGCCCGGTCGCCGAGCAGCGGCAGGGCGGCGGCGGCGAGCAGCAGGCCGGTACCGAGCGTGACCAGCATCGCCAGCAGCGCGGCGACCGCCGACGCCCGCCCCGGCACCCCGTACGCCCGACCGAGGCGGGCCTGCACGAGGATCGGCCACACCTTGCCGGGCAGGTACTTCGCCAACTGCCCGACGAAGAAGATCCGCGCCGCGCCGCGCAGTGGAAGGTCGACGCCGAAGTCCGTCAGGATGGCCCGCCAGGCCAGGCAGCCGCAGAGCCCGGCGACGGCGGCGGCCAGTCCGGCCAGCAACAGGCCCGGCGGGGAAAGTTCGCCGAGCACGGCCGGTACCTCGGGCCACCGCCGCGCCACCGACCAGCCGACGAGGCCGAGGAAGGCCCCGGTCACCGTGACCTGGGCGGCCCCGCGCGCCAGGCGCCACCTGCCGGTTCCGCGCGGCACCACGGCGGGGACGATACTCCGCGTTACGTCACCAGCCCGGAGAGCCACGCGGAGCGGCGCCGGCCGACCCGGCGGCGAACAGCGCTCGGCAGCCAACGATCAGCGGTCCCGACCACGGTCCAGGCCCGGACCCACGCCCCACTCAGGCGACGTCCCAGACCGGTTCCGTCGTCTCGACCACCTCGCCGTCGCCCCGGAAGAGCAGGAAGCGGTCGAACGACCGGGTGAACCAGCGGTCGTGGGTGACCGCCAGCACCGTCCCCTCGAACGCCAGCAAGCCGGCCTCCAGCGCCTCGGCCGAGGCCAGGTCCAGGTTGTCGGTCGGCTCGTCCAGCAGCAGCAGGGTCGCACCGGAGAGTTCCAGCAACAGCACCAGGAACCGCGCCTGCTGTCCACCGGAGAGCGTGCCGAACCGCTGGTCGCCCTGGCCGGCCAGCTCGTACCGGTTCAGCGCCTTCATCGCACCGTGCCGGTCCATCCCGGCCCGGTGGTCGTCGCCCCGCCACAGCACCTCGACCAGGGTCTTGTCGAGCAGATCCGGCCGGTCGTGCGTCTGGGAGAAGTGGCCGGGCCGCACCCGGGCACCCAGCCGGGCCACCCCGCCGTGCCGGACCGGAGCCAGGGCCGGGCCGCCGTCGACCGGACCGCTCGCCGGATCCGGGTCGGTGCCGCCCCGGGCGAGCAGGCGGAGGAAGTGCGACTTCCCGGTCCCGTTGGCGCCGAGCACGGCGACCCGGTCGCCGTACCAGACCTCCAGGTCGAACGGGAAGGTGAGGTCGTCCAGTTCGACCTGCTCGCAGACGATCGCCCGCTTGCCGGTACGCCCGCCGGCCAGCCGCATCCGGATGTCCTGGTCCTTCGGGGGTACCGGTGGCGGCCCGGCCTCCTCGAACTTGCGCAGCCGGGTCTGCGCCGCCTGGTAGCGGGAGGCCATCCCGTCGTTGTACGCCGCCTTCTGCTTGTACATCAGCATCAGCTCGCGCAGCTTCTGGTGCTCCTCGTCCCAGCGGCGGCGCTGCTCCTCCAGCCGGTCGTGCCGGGCGAGCCGGGCCTCGTGCCAGCTGCCGAAGCCGCCAGGGTGCACCCAGGCGCTGCCGCCCTCCACCGCGACCACCCGGTCGGCGGTACGGGCCAGCAGCTCCCGGTCGTGCGAGACGTAGAGGACGGACTTCGCCGACTCCCGCAGCCGCCCCTCCAGCCAGCGTTTGCCCGGGACGTCGAGGAAGTTGTCCGGCTCGTCGAGCAGCAACACCTCGTCGATGCCGCGCAGCAGCAGCTCCAGGGCGAACCGCTTCTGCTGCCCGCCGGAGAGGGTGCGTACCGGCCGGTCGCGGGTCTTCTCCCAGGGCAGCTCCAACACGATCGTGGAGACGGTGTCGAAGAGCACCTCGGCGTCGTAGCCGCCGGCCTCGCCCCAGGCGCTCAGCGCGTCCGCGTACCCGAGCTGGGCCCTGCCGGCGGCGCTGCTGAACTTGCCGCGCACCTCGGCGGCGTGCAGCGCCGCCTCGGCCGCCGCCAGCCGCTCCCCGGCGGCGCGCAAGACCGGCGGCGAGAGCGAGAGTACGAGGTCGTGCAGCGTCGACTCGTCGCCGATCATGCCGATGAACTGGCGCATCACGCCCAGCCCGCCGGCGCGGGCGATGGCTCCGGTCCGGGTGGGCAGATCCCCGGCCACCATCTTCAGCAGGGTGGTCTTGCCGGCGCCGTTCGGCCCGACCAGGGCGACCTTGCCGCCCTCGCCGACCCGGAAGGAGACGTCGGCGAACAACTCGCGGCCGTCCGGCAGGATGTGCCCGACTCCGACGACGTCCACGTAACCCACGTCGGCATACTGCCCCAGCCACCCTGCCCGCCGATACCGGGTTTCGGCCGGTTGACAGCGCCCCCGGGCGCTGCGCGCGGGTCAGCGGGTGACCCGGAGTACCCGGTAACCCTTCTGGCTGGCATGCCGCTCGACCTGCCAGCCGGCCTCGACGAGCCAGCGGTGCAGCGAGTCGCCACCGAGATGCCGGGCCACCACCAGCCAGGCCACCCCGTCCGGCGCCAACCTGGGCAGCCAGCGCCGCAGCATGCCGTGCAGCTCCTCCTTGCCGACCCGGATCGGCGGGTTCGACCACACCTGGGAGAAGGTGACGTCGTCCGGCACCTCGTCCGGCGCCGCGACGCGTACCCGGTCGGTGAGGCCGAGCCGCTGCGCGTTCTCGCCGGTGAGTTCGCGGGCCCGGGCGTTGACGTCGACCGCCCAGACCGTGGCCGCGACCGCCCTGGTGGCGAGTACGCAGGTGATCGGCCCGTACCCGCAGCCCAGGTCGAGCAGTGCTCCACTGGTCTGCGCACCGGGCAGCTCGGCCTTGCGCAGCAGTACGGCGGTGCCCGGATCGAGCCGGTCGGCGGAGAAGACCCCGGCCGAAGAGGTCAGCGAGTAGTCGTCCCCCTCGACGGAGAACGCCACCGTACGCCGGTCGGCGCTGGTCACGGGCTCGGTGCTGAAGTAGTGGTCGCCGGTCACGCCACGCATTCTCGCCTACCGTCAGAGTGCGCTGCCGGGTGGCCGTACTCCGGGCCCTGCCCGGCTTCCGGGCAAATGACCACTCTCCCACCAACTGTGACTCATCTGCGGCGGCGCGCCGATCCGCATTTCCGTTACCCTGTGCGACATGGTTTATGGGCGTGGACCCGGACCGGGCGGTGGGCCGCCCCGGTCTCGACGAGATCCCGCCGATGAGCCCTCGCTCGATCCGGATCCGAAGGACGGTCCGCCGCCGGGGAGGGCGGCCCGGCGCCGGTCCGGTGCCGACCGTTCGGACGGGTTACCGGCGGGCTCCCGCTTCGGTCCGTCCACTGCCGACCCTGCCGGACCCGGCTCCTCGCGCGGCTGGTCGGTCGACGGCCCGGGGCGGCCGGCAGACCGTCCAGGCCGGTCAGCAGCGGCCCCGGGGCTTCCCGGGGACACCTCGGGCAGATACCAGGACGGGCCGGTCCGGCACGCCGAGGGACCGATCGGCCGGCACGCCGACGCACCGGCCGGCCGGCAACCGCAGACCCCCGCCGGCCGGTACCCGGACGCACCGGCCGGCCGACGCCCGGCGGACGCACCGGCCGGCCGGTACGGCGACGGCCCCGGCGCCCGGTACCCGGAGCCGTCTCCCGGCCCCGCGCCGGACGGCCCGGGACGTTCTGTGGCGCCCGGCGAACGGTCCCGGCGGGCCCGGCACGGCGCCCCCGAGCCCGACGGCCCCGGGCCGGCCGCCGGCTACCCGCCGGTGGACAAGCCTGGCTCCGACCTGCTCGGACCTCCCGGCGGCCGGAGGCCCGACCGGCTGCCCCCGAATCGTCCCGGCCCGGATCGGCTGCCTCCCGGCAGCCCGGCACGCCCGGCCGGTAGCGGTCGCCACCTGGCCGCACCCGAAGACGGAGTTCCCGGCGGCCGACCGGCACCGGGCACCGGGCGGCCGGTCACCGGTGACCGGCCCGGGCCCCGCGACCGGATGATGCCGGGCGGCCGGCCCGTGCCTGGTGCCCGGCCGCCCGCCGACGACCTGCCCGGCGTCGAAGCCCGACCGGGCCCGGGCGGCCGACCGCCCCGGGCCGGTGGTCGGGGTATCCCGGACGGGCCGGTTCCGTCAGGCGTCGAGTCGTTCGGGTCGCCCCGCAGCGTGTCGGGAACGGCCGCACCGGGAGCCCCCGACTCGCGGGAGCGTCCCCTCGGCGGTCGACGCCGCGGCCAGCCCGATCCCGCTTCCGGTCCGGCCGGCGCCTTCCGACCGGGCCCCGGGGAGCCACCGCCCACCGGGCCACGGTCGGCGCCGGTGCCGCGACAGCGACGCGTTCCGCCGGCCGACCGGGACCCACTGCGGCCCGGTCTTCCCGACCCCGCCGGTCCGCCCGGCGGACGGCACGGCGCCGCCGACCGGCCGGGTGGCGGCCCGGCGGAGCGTCGCGCCGACCGGGGCGGCCCGGACCGCCCGCCGCTGGACCGCGCCATGCCGCCCGGAGCGGCCCCGGAGAATCCCGGGGTACGGCGGCCGGGCCGCCCCGCCAGCGTCGAGCCGCCGCCCGCCGGCCGGGCTGGCACCCGAGGCTCCGCCCGCTCCGGTCCCTCGTCCGGGGGCGCACCACCGGGGTCGCCGCGACCACGACCGGGCGGTCTCGGCGCCGACGGTGTGGGTCGACCCGACGCCGAGCCGGGTAGGCCGGCGCAGGGTGGTCCTCCTCCCCCACGCCGGTCCCGGAACGCCGGGGCCGCACCGGGTTCACCCGCCGGGCCGCCGCACGACCGGGCCCCGGGCTCACCCGCCGGACCCCGCTCCGGTCCACCGGACGCAGCACCGCACGGCCGGGTCCCCGGCGCACCGGCCGGACCGCGCTCGGGCCCACCCGGCGCAGCACCGCTGGACCGGGCACCAGGCTCGCCCGCCGGACCTCGCCCCGGCCGGGAGGGCGCAGCACGACCGCGCTCCGGGCCACCGGTCCCGGGTTCACCCGCCGGGCCGCGCTCCGGGCCACCCGGGTCACCGCCTGCCGTGCCAGTTCCGCGAGGCGGTCGGTCGGGACCGTCGGGGCAGGGTGGGCGTGTCGGGCCGCCCGGTGGCGCCTCCCCGGCCCGTACACCGGCCGCCCCGGCACGTCCATCGGTCGCGCCGGAACGCACGTCCCGATCGGCCCCGGGCTCGGCGGCAGCGGCCCCCGCCCCGGCCAAACCCTCGGGCGGCCCGGCCGCCGGCTCCGCCGTCGCCACCATCGCCTCCACGTCCGGCGACAGCGGCGCACCGCTGCGCAGCTCGAAGCGGACCTGGCAGTTGATCATTGGCTCGCTCGGCGTACTGCTGCTGCTCGGTATCTGCGGGCTCAGCTCCTACTTCTTCATGGTCGACGACCCCGTCGGCCGGGACTCCAGGGCGGCCGACGGCGCCGGTGCCGGTGTCGCGCCCCGGGATATCAGCTCCCGCGCCGCCGACCCGGCTCCGCTGACCGTCAAGGAGGTCTTCCCGAACGGCAAGGAGGTGCTGGTCGACCCCGAGCAGTCGGCGTACGAGCTGCTCAAGACCCAGCAGGCGGAGGAGTGCGATCTCGTCGCCGACGGCCAGATCGCGGCCGTACTGGCCGACGCCGGGTGCAGCCAGTTCGTTCGCGGCACCGTACGCTCCCCCACCGGCCTCTACGTCGCCACCGCCGGCATCGTCAACCTTGCCGACGAGGCCGGGGCGACCTCGGCACGCGAGAAGATCAAGCCGATCGTGGACGGCCGGAAGGGGCGGTTCCTGGGCCTTGCCGCCGGACGTGGCACCGAGGCCGTGACCGCCGCCTCGGCCCAGGCCGGCTGGCACGTCCGCGGCCACTTCCTGATCTACTGCGTCGTCGCCAAGAGCGACGGCAAGACCATCGGCGCCGAGGACCTCTTCGCCCGGCAGATCCTCTCCGACATGATCGAGGTGTACCTGCGGGGCAAGGTGCTCGACCAGCGCGCTCTCACTCCGTCCGGCCCGGCGAGCCCGGCCGGCTCCGACTGAGTCCCGCCGGACGACACGCCGCACGCCCTCGCCGGCCGCGAGGGCTCACCGCCGGGTCCGTCGGCGGCGCTCAGGCCGAGGCGGCGAGCCGGAGCCGACGGGTACGCAGCGCGCGGCTGGCGTACTCGGCGGGGTCCTCGGGATAGCCGACCGCGACCAGGGTCAGTCCGTGCGGCGGCGCCACGCTGACCTCGCTGGCCCGCTCCCGCCGCCCGAGCAGCCCACCGGGCCAGTCGACCGGGCGCCGCCCGTCCCCGGCCACCAGCATCGCCCCGACCAGGCTCCGCACCATCGACTGGCAGAACGCGTCGGCCTGCACCGTGGCCACCAGCAGACCGTCCGGGTCGCGCCGCCAGTCGAGTCGGGTCAGCTCCCGCACCGTCGTGGCGTTCTCCTTGCGCCGGCAGTACGCCGCGAAGTCGTGCTCGCCGACCAGCCCGGCGGCGGCCTCGTTCAGCGCCGCCAGATCCAGTGGGCGGGGCCAGGCCAGCACCTCGTGCCGGCGCAGCGGCTCGGCGCCGTACGGGGCGTCGGTGACCCGGTATTCGTAGCGCCGGAAGGTGGCCGAGAACCGGGCGTCGAACTCGGCCGGTACCTCGGTCACGGCGCGGACCCGCACGTCCGGCGGCAGTACTCCGGCGAGCCGGCGCAGCAGCGTCTCCGCCGACTGCCGCCACACCGGGCTCGGCAGGTCGAGATGGCAGACCTGCCCGCTGGCGTGCACCCCGGCGTCGGTCCGTCCCGCCACGGTCAGCCCACTGACCCGGTCCGCCCCGACGATCCTGGTCAGCGCCTCGACCAGCACCCCGGCGACGGTACGCCGACCGGGCTGGGCGGCCCAGCCGGAGAAGGCGCCGCCGTCGTAGGCGACGTCCAGGCGTACCCGGGTCCGCTCCTCATCCACCTCGTGCTCCACGACCAGCTCCAGATATGCCGCAGCCCGACACCCCTGCGGGGATGCCGGGCCCGGCCTCGTTCGTCGGTGTTACTTGGTGTCGGCCTCGTCGGTGTCCTCGCGGGCCGCCCCGGTGTCGCCGGAGCGCGACTCCGGCGCCTCGGCGTCCTGGTCGTTCCGGTTGTCCGGGTCGGCGGGCGAGGAGGAACGCGGGGTCTCCTCGTCCGGGGCGAGCGCCTCGACCTTGTCCTGCTGCGCCGCCTTGCGGGCGGCGGTCTTCTTCGCCGGTGCCGCCGGAGCCTCGACCAGCTCCTCGACCAGCTCGATGATGGCCATCGGCGCGTTGTCGCCCTTGCGCGGGACGGTCTTCACGATCCGGGTGTAGCCACCGGGACGGTTGGCGAACCGGGGAGCGATCTGGTCGAACAGGGCGAAGACCACGTCCTTGTCCCGTACGACGGTCAGCACCCGCCGGCGGGACGCCAGGTCGCCCCGCTTGGCCTTGGTGATGAGCTGCTCCGCGAGCGGGCGGAGCCGCTTGGCCTTGGTCTGGGTGGTGGTGATGCGGCCGTGCTGGAACAGCGCGGTGGCCAGGTTGGCCAGGATCATCCGCTCGTGCGCGGGGCTACCGCCGAGGCGGGGGCCCTTGGTGGGCGTGGGCATTCTTGGTGCTCCTCAATAGTGGGTGGCCGGATCTCCAGTGGGTGGCCGGATCTCCGGCTAGCCCCGGACTAAAGCTGCTCGGTCTCGCGGTAGTCGTCGGTGTCGTAGTCGGCCTCGCCGAAGGAGTCGACGACGTGCGCCGGGTCGAAGTTGGGCGCCGAGTCCTTCAGCCCCAGCCCCATGCCGGCGAGCTTCATCTTGACCTCGTCGATCGACTTCTGCCCGAAGTTCCGGATGTCGAGCAGATCGGCCTCGGTACGCCCGATGAGCTCGCCAACCGTGTTGATGCCCTCGCGCTTGAGGCAGTTGTAGGACCGGACGGTGAGGTCCAGTTCCTCGATCGGCAGCGCCAGGTCGGCGGCGAGCTGCGCGTCCTGCGGCGACGGGCCGATGTCGATGCCCTCGGCGCTCTCGTCCAGCTCCCGGGCCAGCCCGAAGAGCTCGACCAGGGTGGAGCCGGCGGAGGCGAGCGCGGTACGCGGCCCGATCGACGCCTTGGTCTCGACGTCGATGATCAGCCGGTCGAAGTCGGTACGCTGCTCGACCCGGGTCGCCTCGACCCGGTACGTCACCTTCAGCACCGGCGAGTAGATCGAGTCGACCGGGATCCGGCCGATCTCGGCGCCGGCCTGCTTGTTCTGCGCGGCGGTGACGTAGCCGCGACCCCGCTCGACGGTCAGCTCCATGTCGAGCCGGCCCTTGCCGTTCAGGGTGGCGAGCTTGAGGTCGGCGTTGTGCACGGAGACACCGGCCGGGGGCTGGATGTCACCGGCGGTGACGTCGCCGGGGCCCTGCTTGCGCAGGTACATGCTGACCGGCTCGTCGTGGTCGGAGCTGACGCAGAGCTCCTTCACGTTCATGACGAGCTCGACCACGTCCTCCTTGACCCCCGGGATGGTGGTGAACTCGTGCAGCACACCGTCGACCTTGATCGAGGTGACCGCCGCACCCGGGATGGAGGAGAGCAGGGTCCGCCGGAGCGAGTTGCCCAGGGTGTACCCGAAACCCGGCTCGAGCGGCTCGATGGTGAACCGGGACCGGGTCTCGCTGATCGACTCCTCGGTGAGGGTCGGCCGCTGGGTGATGAGCATGCTGTTTCCTTTTCGTTCGGGGCACCCGCTATTTGATGCCCAAACTCATGTCCGGCGCTCCGGGCCGGCCCTCGGCGGTGAGGCCGGGAGCCGGCGCGGGAACGCCAGGAACCGTTACTTCGAGTAGAGCTCGACGATCAGCTGCTCCTGGACCTGGGTGTCGATGACACCCCGGGCCGGAAGCGAGTGGATCAGCACCTTCATCTGGCTGGGGATCGCCTCCAGCCAGGCCGGCACCGTCTTCGAGCCGGCCTCGGCCTGCGCCACGATGAACGGCGTCAGCTCCTTGGACTTGGCCCGGACCTCGACGATGTCGTGCTCCTTCACCCGGTACGACGGGATGTCGACCTTGCGGCCGTTCACCGTCAGGTGGCCGTGCTTGACGAGCTGCCGCGCGTGGTCGCGCGACTTCGCCAGGCCGGCCCGGTAGACCACGTTGTCGAGCCGCGACTCGAGGATCTGCAGGAGGATCTCGCCGGTCTTGCCCTTCTTGGCGACGGCCTCCTCGTAGTACCCCCGGAACTGCTTCTCCAGCACGCCGTAGACACGGCGGGCCTTCTGCTTCTCACGGAGCTGGAGCAGGTATTCCGTCTCCTTGGTGCGGCCCCGGCCGTGCTGCCCGGGCGGGAACGGCCGGGACTCGAACGGGCACTTCGGGCCATCGCACTTGCTGCCCTTGAGGAACAGCTTCATCTTCTCCCGACGGCAACGGCGGCAGTCGGCACCGGTGTAACGAGCCATGTTCTTCGTCTACCTCTCAGACCCGACGACGCTTCGGCGGACGGCACCCGTTGTGCGGCTGCGGCGTGACGTCGGCGATCTGGCCGACCTCCAGACCGACGGCCTGCAGCGAACGGATGGCGGTCTCCCGGCCGGAACCGGGGCCCTTGACGAACACGTCGACCTTGCGCATGCCGTGCTCCATGGCCCGACGCGCGGCGGCCTCGGCGGCGAGCTGCGCGGCGAACGGAGTCGACTTGCGGGAACCCTTGAAGCCCACCTGGCCGGCGGAGGCCCAGGAGATGACGGCACCGGTCGGGTCCGTGATGGAGACGATGGTGTTGTTGAACGTGCTCTTGATGTGCGCCTGCCCGTGGGCGACGTTCTTGCGTTCCTTGCGCCGGACCTTCTTTACGGCGGCCCCGGCGCGAGCCTTCGGTGGCATAAGTCTGTGCGCTCCTAGTTGACTTTCCGGCTCGGGTTCGAGTCCGGCCTACCTCGGCGGAGATCGACCCGAATTCCGGTTCAGCTCTACTTCTTGCCGGGCTTCTTCTTGCCGGCGACGGTCCGCTTCGGGCCCTTCCGGGTCCGGGCGTTGGTCCGGGTCCGCTGACCACGGACGGGCAGACCCCGGCGGTGCCGGATGCCCGCGTAGCAGCCGATCTCGACCTTGCGGCGGATGTCAGCGGCGACCTCGCGGCGCAGGTCGCCTTCTACCTTGTAGTTGGCCTCGATGTGGTTCCGGAGCTGGACCAGCTCCTCGTCCGTGAGGTCCTTGGCGCGCTTGTCGGGGGAGATGCCGGTGGCGGCGAGCGTCTCGGCCGCGCGGGTCCGACCGACCCCGAAAATGTAGGTGAGCGCGATCTCCAGCCGCTTTTCGCGGGGAAGATCGACGCCGGCTAGCCGTGCCATGTGCGGGCGTACTCCTCGGATTTCTTGCGGAGGTCTTTACCCGTCCCATCCCGCCTGCCCAAACCTGCGGGCCCCGGCCTCCGACCGGGGGTCGGCCACGACTGCGTTCTCGCTGGGCGATCTCGCGCTCGCGGCTGGGACGAGCTTGTGTTGTTGTACGGAATCTGCGGTCGGAACCCACCGTCGACGCCGCCGGCACTCACCGGCGGCGGCTGCGGATCAGCCCTGACGCTGCTTGTGGCGCGGGTCGGTGCAGATGACCATGACCCGGCCGTGCCGGCGGATCACCCGGCACTTGTTGCAGATCCTCTTGACGCTCGGCTTGACCTTCACGGTTGCCTTACTTTCCCATCTGTGCCCGGCAGCGCGCTGACGCCGTCGAGTCTTGAGGACGGACACGGACACCCGGCCGTCGTCAGACAGTGCACGTACTCCGGACCGGCGAGCGGCCCGGCGACGTTCACTTGTAGCGGTAGACGATGCGCCCTCGGGTCAGGTCGTACGGCGAGAGTTCGACGACGACCCGGTCCTCGGGCAGGATGCGGATGTAGTGCTGCCGCATCTTGCCGCTGATGTGAGCCAGCACCTTGTGGCCGTTGGCGAGTTCCACCCGGAACATGGCGTTCGGGAGTGGCTCGATCACTCGACCCTCGATCTCGATGGCTCCGTCTTTTTTCGGCATGTCCTCCGCTGTCCTGACGTCGGTTACTCCGGACGGCTCACAACGCCTTTCCCGGATGGAGAACATCCGAGCCAGCCGCGGCTCCGGCCCCACCGAAGCGCGGGTGGGCATGCCGGAGTGGACGCTGTGCGCCGATCAGCCAGTGTACGCGCGCCCGCACGCCAGCGCCAACCCGGGGACTCCCGGGTCGTCGGATCGGACGAACGCGACTATATCAGGCGGGTTCCCCCTGGCCGGCCTGCTCGTCCCGGCGGCGTTTCCGCTCCTCGATCCGGGCCCGCTTCTCGATCTTCGCCCGCTCCCTCGCGGCCTGCTTCGCCGCCTGCTTGGCGGCCCAGCGCTGCGGCTCCCCCTTCGCCAGCCCGGTGACCGTGCCGACCAGCAGCAGCGCGCCCAGCGGTCCCGCCACCCAACCCGGCCAGAAGTAGAGGAAGTCGCTCGCCAGTACCGAGGTGACCGCCCAGATCGCCACCACCACGCCGACCAGGCCGAGATAGCCGTCCCAGGTGTCGGCCAGCCAGGCCCGGGTGGCGCCCGGATAGCGGCCGTCGGGTCCGGGGCGGAACACCGGATGCTTCGGGTCGGTCGGCACCAACTGGGCCTGGTCGACCGGCACCGTGCCCGGCAGGTCGGTGAGCAGCCCGTCGAGGTCGGCGTAGGTCTTCGCGGCGTACGCCCGCTGCAGCCGCTCGTCGTACTCGCCCAGGTCGAGACGGCCCTCGTTCAGGGCCTGCCGGAGCTGGTCGGCCACGGCCGTGCGATCGGAGTCCGCAGCGCGCATCTGGTCCCGCCGGTCCATGACTAGAGGATGCCATCACGGGTCCAGCCCGCCCACCCCCTGCGACCCGGAGGTGGCCGTCAGCCGGGGGACGACGTGGCCGGCTCCCGGGCGGTAACCAGGTCACCGAGCCGGGCCCGACCGCCGTCCGGCGCGGTCAGCACCCAGACACCGTCGTCCAGCAGCGCCATCGTGTGCTCGACGTGGGCCGCGACCGACCCGTCCCGGCTGATCACCGTCCAGCCGTCGTCCAGCTCCACCGTCCGGGGCGAGCCCATGGTCACCATCGGCTCGATCGCCAGCGCCATCCCCGGCACCAGCCGGGGGCCACGCCCGGGGCGGCCGTGGTTGAGCACGTGCGGGTCCTGGTGCATCTCGGTGCCGATGCCGTGCCCGCCGTACCCCTCGACGATGCCGTACCGGCCGGCGGCGCGGACCGCGCGCTCCACCGCGTACGAGATGTCGGTCAGCCGGCCACGACCGCTGAGCATGCCGCGCGCCGCGGCCCGGATCCCCGCCCACATCGCGTCCTCGGCGGCCTCGGCCATCCGGAGCAGTTCCGGACGGACCTCGCCGACCCCGACCGTGATCGCAGCGTCGCCGTGCCAGCCGTCGAGGATGGCCCCGCAGTCGATCGAGATCAGGTCTCCGTCCCGGAGCACCTGGGTCGGCGCCGGGATGGCGTGCACGATCTGCTCGTTGACCGACGAGCAGATCGACGCCGGATAGCCGTGGTAGCCCTTGAACGAGGGGATGCCGCCGGCCTCCCGGATCACCGACTCGGCGATCGCGTCGAGATCGGCGGTGGAGACGCCGGGAGCCACGGCCGCGCGCATCCGCTCCAGGGCCGCCGCGACGACGAGCCCGGCAGCGCGCATCAGCTCGATCTGCTCCGGGGTCTTCAGCTGGATGTCCAGCTGGGGTCGGCGCATGGTGCCCAGCCTATCCGCCGTACGACCGCAGGGCGTCGATAGCCCGGACGGTGACGTCCTCCACCGGCCCGGTGGCGTCGATGCCGACCAGCTTGCCCTGCGCACCGTAGTAGTCGATCAACGGTGCGGTCTTGCTGGCGTACTCGCGTAGCCGCTCGGCGATCGTCTCGGCCTTGTCGTCGTCCCGCTGGAACAGCTCGCCGCCACACCGGTCGCAGACACCCGCCACGGAGGGGGCGTCGAACTCGATGTGCCAGACCTTCTCGCAGCCCCGGCAGGTGCGCCGGCCGGAGAGCCGCCGGATGACCTCGTCGTCGTCGACGACCAGCTCCATGACCAGATCCAGGGCGGTGCCGAGATCAGCGAGCAGCTTGTCCAGCGCTGCGGCCTGCGGGGTCGTCCGAGGGAATCCGTCGAGCAGGAATCCCTCGGCCGCGTCCGGGCGGGCGAGCCGGTCCCGGACCATGTTGATCGTCACCTCGTCGGGCACCAGCTTGCCGGCATCCATGTAGCGCTTCGCCTCGACACCGAGTGGGGTGCCCTGCGACACGTTGGCCCGGAAGATGTCCCCTGTCGAGATCTTGGGCACGGCGAGGTGGGCGGCGATGAACTCGGCCTGGGTCCCCTTGCCCGCCCCGGGGGGACCGACCAGAACGAGTCGCATCTACCGCAGGAACCCTTCGTAGTTCCGCTGCATGAGCTGGCTCTCGATCTGCTTCACGGTCTCCAGCCCGACACCGACCATGATCAGCACCGCGACACCGCCGAACGGGAAGTTCTGGTACTGCTGGCTGTCCAGCCAGATGAAGAAGAAGTTCGGCAGGATCGAGATCAGGCCCAGGTAGAGCGCACCGGGAAGGGTGATCCGGCTCAGGATGAAGTCCAGGTAGTCGGCGGTCGGCTTGCCGGGCCGGATGCCCGGGACGAACCCGCCGTACTTCTTCATGTTGTCCGCGACCTCGGTCGGGTTGAACGTGATCGAGACGTAGAAGTACGTGAAGAAGATGATCAGCAGGAAGTAGACGCTGATGTAGGTCGGGCTGTCCGGCTGCACCAGGTGGTTCTGCACCCAGGATTGCCAGTCGTTCAGGTTGTTCTGGTCGAAGAACTGGAGCAGCAGCGACGGCAGGTAGAGCAGCGACGACGCGAAGATGACCGGGATCACACCCGCCTGGTTCACCTTCAGCGGGATGTAGGTGGAGGTGCCGCCGTACATCCGCCGGCCGATCATGCGCTTGGCGTACTGCACCGGGATCCGGCGCTGGGCCTGCTCGATGAAGACGACCGCGGTGATGACCACCAGGACCAGGACCAGGACCAGGCCGAACATGCCCCAGCCCTTGTTGTTCTTGATGGTCCAGCCCTCGCTGGGCAGCCGGGCGGCGATCGAGGTGAAGATCAGCACGGACATGCCGTTGCCGACGCCGCGGTCGGTGATCAGCTCGCCGAGCCACATCACCACACCGGTACCGGCGGTCATCGTGATCACCAGGACGGTCACGGTCAGCCAGGTCGGCAGGCCGGTGCCCTCCGGGATGATCGGGAACTCCTGGCACATCCCGTTGAAGAGCTGGCCGGAACGGGCCAGTGCCACGAACGCCGAGGCCTGCAGGATGCCCAGGCCGAGGGTGAGGTAGCGGGTGTACTGCGTGATCTTCGCCTGACCGGCCTGACCCTCCTTGCGGAGCTGCTCCAACCGCGGGATGACCACGGTGAGCAGCTGCAGGATGATCGAGGCGGTGATGTAGGGCATGATGCCCAGCGCGAAGACCGACAGTGAGAGCAGCGCACCGCCGGAGAAGAGGTTGAGCAGGTTGAAGACGCCGTTGCCCTCACCCGACTCCATGGTCTGGATGCACTGCTGCACGTTGCCGTAGGAGACGCCCGGGCTGGGCAGCGTCGCACCGAGCCGGTAGACCGCGATGATGCCTACTGTGAACAGCAGCTTCTTGCGCAGGTCAGGCGTGCGGAACGCACTGAGAAAGGCGGAGAGCAACTTCTTCCTCCTGCGCGAGGCGGCCGCCGGTGGTTCATGGCGGGACGGGGTGGTTGTCGGGCGATCGACCCGATACCCATAGCTGGGATCGGACTCTAACAGTCCGGCGCGCTCCCGGGCAGATCCACCCGGGGAGCATTCACCGTTTCCGATGTTAACGGGATCGATGGACCCCGAGTAGGTCGTGGCGCCCGCCAGTTGCCATCAACTGGGCGAGCGCCTCGACCGCGACGTCCTACAGCTCCGTCACCGAGCCGCCGGCAGCGGTGATCTTCTCCTTGGCCGACGCACTGAACGCGTGCGCCGACACCTGGAGGGCGACCCCGCCCAGCTCCCCGGTACCGAGAACCTTCACCGGCTGGCCCTTGCGGACGGCGCCGGCCTGGACCAGCTCCTGCGGACCAACCTGGCCGCCCTCCGGGAACAGCTCGGCGAGCCGGTCCAGGTTGACGACCTGGAACACGACCTTGAACTTGTTCTTGAAGCCCTTCAGCTTCGGCAGCCGCATGTGGATGGGCATCTGCCCACCCTCGAACGCCGCCGAGATGTTCTTCCGGGCCTTGGAACCCTTGGTACCGCGACCGGCGGTCTTCCCCTTCGAGCCCTCACCGCGACCCACCCGGGTCTTCTCGGTCTTCGCTCCGGGGGCCGGGCGCAGGTGGTGGACCTTGATCGTCATTACTCGACCTCCTCGACCTTCACGAGGTGGCTCACGGTGAAGATCATGCCCCGAATCTCGGGACGGTCCTCCTTGACCACCACGTCGTTGATCCGCTTGAGACCGAGCGACCGCAGCGACTCGCGCTGGTTGTGCTTGGTCCCGATCCCGGACCGGACCTGGGTCACCTTCAGGCGTGCCATCAGGCCGTCACCCCCGCCTGGGCCGCCAGCATGGCGGCCGGGGCGACGTCCTCG
Organism: Plantactinospora veratri; assembly: GCF_036421995.1. Classification (NCBI taxonomy): domain Bacteria; kingdom Bacillati; phylum Actinomycetota; class Actinomycetes; order Micromonosporales; family Micromonosporaceae; genus Plantactinospora; species Plantactinospora veratri. Next base: position 47,955 of record NZ_JAZGQL010000002.1, on the reverse strand, counting down.
ACCGGCAGGCCCCGACGCTTCGCGACCGCCTCCGGCGACTCCAGCCCCTTCAGGGCCGCAACCGTGGCGTGCACGATGTTGATCGGGTTGGACGAGCCGAGGCTCTTGGAGAGCACGTCGTGGATGCCCGCGCACTCCAGTACGGCCCGGACCGGACCACCGGCGATGACACCCGTACCGGCGCTGGCCGGCTTGAGCAGCACCACACCGGCGGCGTCCTCACCCGTGACCGGGTGCGGGATCGAAGCACCGATCCGGGGCACCTTGAAGAAGTGCTTCTTGGCCTCCTCGACACCCTTGGCGATCGCCGCGGGCACCTCCTTGGCCTTTCCGTAGCCCACACCGACCGTGCCGTCGCCGTCGCCCACGATCACCAGGGCGGTGAAGCTGAAGCGACGACCACCCTTCACGACCTTGGCAACCCGGTTGATGGCGACGACCCGCTCAAGATGCGGCGTCTTCTCGGCGGGCGCGTTTCCGCGACCGCCCTCACGGCGGTTGTCGCGGCGACCACCCTCGTTGCCACCGGACCCGCCGCCACGGCGCTGTTGACCTGGCATCAGCAGCCTTCCTCTCTCCTCGTGACGGGGTTTAGAACTCGAGCCCGGCTTCGCGGGCCGCGTCGGCCAGTGCGGCGATCCGCCCCGCGTACTGGTTGCCACCGCGGTCGAAGACGACCTTGGAGATCCCGGCGGCCTTGGCCCGCTCGGCGACGAGCGCACCGACCTTGCCGGCCAGGGCGCTCTTGTCGCCCTCGGCCCCCCGGATCGAGTCGTCCATGGTCGAGGCGTAGACCAGCGTGTGGCCCCGGCCGTCGTCCACGATCTGCGCGGTGATGTGCCGCAGCGAGCGGGTGACCACGAGACGCGGCCGCTCGGCGGTACCGGTAACGGTCTTGCGGACCCGGAAGTGCCGACGCGCCCGCCCGACGGCGCGCTTGGCGGCGACCCCGCGGCGACGCTTGAGCAGTGTGGCGGTCACTTCTTACCTGCCTTTCCGGCCTTGCGACGAATCACTTCGCCCTGGTACTTGACGCCCTTGCCCTTGTACGGCTCCGGCGGACGAATCTTCCGGATGTTGGCGGCGACCTCGCCGACCTGCTGCTTGTCGATGCCGGCCACGTGGAACAGGGTCGGCCGCTCGACGGTGAAGGTGATCCCGGCCGGGGCCTTCACCTGCACCGGGTGCGAGAACCCGAGCGCGAACTCCAGGTCGCTGCCCTTGGCGGTGACCCGGTAACCGGTACCGGCGATCTCCAGGGTCTTGCGGTAGCCCTCGGTCACCCCGACGATCATGTTCGCCACCAGGGTACGGCTCAGGCCGTGCAGTTCCTTGGCCTTGCGCTCGTCGTTCGGCCGGTTGACGTGCAGCTCGCCGCCCTCGCCCCGCTCGGCCGTGATCGGCTCGGCGAGGGTGTGCGACAGTTCGCCCTTCGGCCCCTTGACCTTGACGGTCGACCCGTCGATGGTCACCTCGACGCCGGACGGCACCGGGATCGACTTACGTCCAATACGCGACATTTCTCTCTGTCTCCCGTTACCAGACGAAGGCGAGGACTTCCCCGCCAACGCTCCGCTTGCGGGCCTGCCGGTCGGTCAGCAGCCCCTGGGACGTCGAAATGATCGCCACGCCCAGTCCACCGAGCACCCGCGGGAGCCCGTCCGACTTGGCGTACACCCGGAGGCCGGGCTTGGACACGCGCTTGATGCCGGCCAGGCTCCGCTCCCGGTTCTGGCCGTACTTCAGCTCGACGACCAGTCGCTTGCCGACGACGCCCTCCTCGGGCTCCTCGACAGCCCAGGTGGCGATGTAGCCCTCGGACTTGAGGACCTCGGCGATGTTCGCCTTGATCTTCGAGTAGGGCATCGTCACCCGGTCGTGGTACGCCTGGTTGGCGTTACGCAGACGCGTCAGCATGTCTGCGATCGGGTCGGTCATCGTCATGGATCTCGTCAGCCTTTCTCGCCGGGGTTCCCGGGGCAGTGGCCCGGGCCTTCGGCGTTGCGATCCTCGCCCCGGATATCGGTCGGGACGTGGCTGGGCCCAAAGCGGGTGGCGTCGCGGTCCTCACTCCGCCACCCACGGATGGGGCGCAGTGTCACCAGGAAGCCTTCGACACGCCGGGCAGCTCACCACGGTGGGCCATCTCCCGGATGCAGACCCGGCAGAGGCCGAACTTGCGGTAGACCGCCTTCGGCCGCCCGCAACGCTGGCAGCGGGTGTACGCGCGAACCGAGAACTTCGGCTTCGCGGCGGCCTTGAGGATCAGCGCCTTCTTCGCCATATCAGTCCTCAGTTCTCCTTGAACGGGAAGCCCAGGAGCTTGAGCAGCGCCCGGCCCTCGTCGTCGGTCTTGGCGGTGGTCACCACCGTGATGTCCATGCCCCGTACGCGGTCGATCCGGTCCTGGTCGATCTCGTGGAACACCGACTGCTCGGTCAGGCCGAACGTGTAGTTGCCGTTCCCGTCGAGCTTGCGCCCGTCCAGACCGCGGAAGTCCCGGATCCGGGGCAGCGCGATGGAGAGCAGCCGGTCCAGGAACTCCCACATCCGGTCGCCGCGCAGGGTCACCTTGGCACCGATCGGCATGCCCTCGCGGAGCTTGAACTGCGCGATGGACTTGCGGGCCCGGCGGACCTGCGGCTTCTGGCCGGAAATGGTGGCCAGGTCGCGTACGGCGCCGTCGATCAGCTTCGCGTCCCGGGCCGCCTCGCCGACACCCATGTTGACGACGATCTTGACCAGTCCGGGCACCTGCATCGGGTTGCCGTACTGGAACTGCTCGCGGAGCTGACCCGCGATCTCTTCGCGGTACCGCTGCTTGAGCCGGGGCAGCGTCTTGGTCTCGGTTGCCGTCATCACAGGTCCTTACCGGTGCTACGCGCGATGCGGACCTTCTGGCCGCCCTCGTCGATCCGGTACCCGACCCGCGTCGGGTTGCCGTCGGAGTCCACGACCATCACGTTCGAGACGTGGATCGCGGCCTCCTGGGTGACGATGCCGCCGGTCTTCGCACCGCGCTGGGTGGTGCGGATGCGGGTGTGCTTCTTGACCCGGTTCACGCCCTCGACCAGGACCTTGTCCTGCCGCGGGTAGGCCGCGATGACCTTGCCCTTGGCACCCTTGTCCTTGCCGGCGATGACGATGACCGTGTCGCCCTTCTTGACCTTCACGGTTTACAACACCTCCGGCGCGAGCGAGATGATCTTCATGAACCGCTTGTCCCGCAGCTCACGGCCAACCGGGCCAAAGATACGGGTACCTCGCGGGTCGCCACCATCCTTGATGATCACGGCCGCGTTCTCGTCGAATCGGATGTACGAGCCGTCCGGCCGCCGCTTCTCCTTCGCGGTGCGGACGACGACCGCCTTGACGACGTCGCCCTTCTTCACACCGGCACCGGGAATGGCGTCCTTGACCGTGGCCACGATGACGTCGCCGATGCCCGCGTAGCGCCGACCGGAGCCACCGAGCACCCGGATGCACAGGATCTCCCGGGCACCCGTGTTGTCGGCGACGCGCAGTCGCGACTCCTGCTGAATCACGTCTATCTCCTATGTCTGCCAGTTCTCAGCCGGCGGTTCATCCGGCCTGCCTTCGTCGACCGAAGTCCCGTGCCGGCTGAGCTTGGCGGAACCCTGAGCCTGCGGTACGGCTCTTACTTGGCCTTCTCGAGGATCTCCACGACCCGCCACCGCTTGGTGGCGGAGAGTGGACGGGTCTCCATGAGCAACACCCGGTCGCCCACGCCGCACGCGTTCTGCTCGTCGTGCGCCTTCAGCTTGCTGGTGCGGCGCATGACCTTGCCGTACAGCGCGTGCTTGACCCGGTCCTCGACCTCGACGACCACGGTCTTTTCCATCTTGTCGCTCACCACGAGGCCCTCCCGGACCTTGCGCTGAGCCCGCGCCTGCGCGGTGGTGGTGGTCTCGTCACTCATGATGCAGTCACCTCAGTCGGCGCGGCCGAAAGCCCAAGCTCGCGCTCACGCATGATCGTGTAGATCCGGGCGATCTCCCGGCGGATGACCTGGAGCCGGCGGTTGTTGTCCAGCTGACCGGTCGCCGACTGGACACGGAGGTTGAACAGCTCCGCCTTGGCCTCCCGGAGCCGGCTGACCAGCTCCTCCTCGGAGAGCTCACGCAGCTCGCTGGCCTTCACGCCCGCGGCCATCAGCTTTCACCCACTTCGCGCGTCACAATGCGGCACTTCATCGGGAGCTTGTGGATCGCGCGACGCATCGCCTCTCGCGCGATCTGCTCGTTGGGGAAGGACATCTCGAAGAGCACCCGCCCCGGCTTGATGTTGGCCACCCACCACTCGGGCGAACCCTTACCGGAACCCATCCGGGTTTCGGCCGGCTTCTTGGTCAGGGCCTGGTCCGGGAAGACGGTGATCCAGACCTTGCCACCACGCTTGATGTGCCGGGTCATCGCGATACGCGCCGCTTCGATCTGCCGGTTGGTCAGGTACGCGGACTCGAGCGCCTGGATTCCGAACTCGCCGAACACCACCCGGGTGCCACCCTTCGCCGCGCCGTGGCGGTCGGGGTGGTGCGGCTTGCGGAAGCCCTTCGGGGGCTTGCGCGGCATCAGCATCTGTCAGCCCTCCTGCGCTGAGCTGTCCGTTCCGGCGGAACCCGCCGGAGTCGCCGCGGCGGTAGCCGGCGCGGCGGTGTCGTTCGTCGCCTCGGCGGGCGTACCGGAGATCTCCGCGGCCGCCGCCCGGCCCGCCTCGGTACCGCCGGCAGTGGTGCCGGAGGAGCCGGAACGGCCACGACGCGGCCGGTCGGGACGGTCGCCCCGCTCGCGGCGCGGACGCGCCGGACCGGTCTCGGCCGGTGCCTCCCGACCGGGTACGGCGTCGCCCTTGTAGATCCAGACCTTCACGCCGATCCGGCCGAAGGTGGTCCGGGCCTCGAAAAAGCCGTACTCGATGTTGGCCCGCAGCGTGTGCAGCGGCACCCGACCCTCGCGGTAGAACTCGGTACGGCTCATCTCGGCGCCGCCGAGCCGGCCGGAGACCTGCACCCGGATGCCCCGCACGATCGGGTTCTTCATCGCGGACTGCATGGCCTTACGCATCGCCCGCCGGAAGCTGACCCGGCTGGAGAGCTGCTCGGCCACGCCCTGCGCGACGAGCTGCGCGTCCGACTCCGGGCTCTTCACCTCAAGGATGTTGAGCTGCACCTGCTTGCCGGTCAGCTTCTCCAGCTCGCCACGGATGCGGTCCGCCTCGGCGCCCTTGCGGCCGATGACGATGCCCGGCCGGGCGGTGTGGATGTCGACCCGCACCCGGTCCCGGGTCCGCTCGATGTCGACCTTGGAGATGCCGGCCCGCTCCAGGCCCTTGGACATCATCCGCCGGATCTTGACGTCCTCGGCGATGTAGTCCTTGTAGAGCTTGTCCGCGTACCAGCGGGACTTCCAGTCGGTCGAGATGCCGAGCCGGAACCCGTGCGGGTGAACCTTCTGCCCCATTACTCGGCACCCTCCGTCTTGCTCTGCGTTTCCGCGCCCTCGGTCGCCGTCTCGGTCGCGGCCGGCTCGGTCGACTTGGTCGCCTTGGCCGGAGCGGCCTTCTTCGCCGCACCCCGCCCAGCCGGGGTCGTCGGCGCCACGGCCTCCACCACGATGGTGATGTGGCAGGTCCGCTTGCGGATCCGGTACGCCCGGCCCTGCGCCCGCGGCTGGAACCGCTTCATCGTCGGGCCCTCGTCCACGAACGCCTCGCTGACGAGCAGCGCGTCGGGGTCCAGCCGCTCGTTGTTCTCCGCGTTGGCGATCGCGCTCGCGAGCACCTTGTAAACCTGCTCACTCGCCGCCTGCGGCGCGAACTGCAGCACCGTGAGCGCCTCCTTCGCGGGCAGACCGCGGACGAGGTTGACCACCCGGCGCGCCTTGGTCGGCGAGATGCGCACGTGTCGCGCAACCGCCCGCGCGCCCGGAAGCACCGGAGCGTCGCCCTTTACTGGCATCGCTGAAACCCCTTGATCCTTTATCCGTGGTCGGCGCTCAGCGCCGGCGGCTCTTCCGGTCGTCCTTCTCGTGACCCTTGAACGTGCGGGTCAGCGCAAACTCACCGAGCTTGTGCCCGACCATCGCCTCGGTGATGAACACCGGGACGTGCTTGCGCCCGTCGTGCACGGCGATCGTGTGCCCGAGCATGTCCGGGATGATCGTCGAACGGCGCGACCAGGTCTTGATGACGTTCTTCGAGCCCTTCTCGTTCTGCGTCTCCACCTTCTTGAGCAGGTGGTCGTCGATGAACGGGCCCTTCTTCAGGCTGCGAGGCATGTCTACCTATCTCCCTTAGCCGCGCTTACGGGTGGCGTAGCGGCGGCGGACGATGAGGCGGTCGCTCGCCTTGCCCTTCTGCCGGGTACGACCCTCGGGCTTACCCTGCGGGTTCACCGGGTGACGACCACCGGAGGTCTTACCCTCACCACCGCCGTGCGGGTGGTCGACCGGGTTCATCGCCACACCACGGACGGTCGGGCGGCGACCCTTCCAGCGCATCCGGCCGGCCTTGCCCCAGTTGATGTTTGACTGGTCGGCGTTGCCGATCTCACCGATGGTGGCCCGGCAGCGCACGTCCACCCGCCGGATCTCACCGGAGGGCATCCGCAGCGTGGCGTACGCCCCCTCCCGGCCCAGCAGCTGGATGCCGACGCCGGCCGAACGGGCCAGCTTGGCGCCACCGCCGGGACGCAGCTCCACCGCGTGGATGGTGGAACCGACCGGGATGTTGCGCAGCGGCAGGTTGTTGCCCGGCTTGATGTCGGCGCCCGGACCGGACTCGACCCGGTCGCCCTGCTTCAGGTCCTTCGGCGCGAGGATGTACCGCTTCTCGCCGTCGAGGTAGTGCAGCAGCGCGATCCGCGCGGTGCGGTTGGGGTCGTACTCGATGTGCGCGACCTTCGCCGGCACGCCGTCCTTGTCGACCCGCTTGAAGTCGATCAGACGGTACTGGCGCTTGTGCCCGCCACCGTGGTGCCGCGTGGTGATCCGGCCGTGGGCGTTACGCCCGCCCTTCTTCGGCAGCGGAACCAGCAGCGACTTCTCCGGGGTGGACCGGGTGATCTCGGCGAAGTCGGCGACGCTGGAGCCACGCCGGCCCGGCGTCGTCGGCTTGTACTTACGGATAGCCATTGTCTATACCCCTCAGCTGACCGGGCCGCCGAAGGCCTCGATACGGTCACCGTCAGCCAGCTTCACCATCGCCCGCTTGGTGTTCTTGCGCTTGCCGTACCCGGTGCGGGTGCGCTTGCGCTTGCCCTCGCGGTTGAGGGTGTTCACCGTCAGGACGCGCACGTCGAAGATCTGCTGAATCGCGATCTTGATGGCGGTCTTGTTGGCGTCCGGGTGCACCAGGAAGGTGTACCAGTTCTTGTTCAGCTCGCTGTAGCTCTTCTCCGAGACGACCGGCGCGAAGATGATGTCTCGCGGGTCGGCGATGGTGCTCACTTCTCGCTCTCCTCACCCTGCGCCCCACCACGGACACCCAGGAACTCGTCCAGGGCCTCCTTGGTGAAGACCACGTCGTCGGCCACCAGCACGTCGTACGTGTTGAGCTGGCTGGCCTCCAGCAGGTGTACCCGGGGCTCGTTGCGCAGCGAGAGCCAGTTCAGCTCGTCGGTGCTGCTGAGCACGACCAACACCCGCTTGGCCTCGGTCGCCTTGCGCAGCGCGGTGAGGGCTGCCTTGGTCGACGGCTTGTCGCCGGAGACGAAGGTCTCGACCACGTGCACCTGACCGCCGCGGGCCCGGTCCGAGAGGGCGCCCCGCAGCGCGGCGGCCTTCATCTTCTTCGGGGTCCGCTGGCTGTAGTCACGCGGGACCGGCCCGTGCACGACGCCACCGCCGGCGAACTGCGGCGCGCGGATCGAACCCTGCCGGGCCCGACCGGTGCCCTTCTGCTTGTACGGCTTCTTGCCGCCACCGGCGACCTCGCCACGGGTCTTGGTCTTGTGCGTGCCCTGCCGCGCGGCGGCGAGCTGGGCGACCACGACCTGGTGCATCAGCGCGATGTTGGCCTGTACGTCGAAGACCTCGGCCGGCAGCTCGACGGAGCCGCTCCTGGTGCCCTCGGCGGTCAGCACGTCAACGGTGGTCATGCCGCACCGCCCTTCTTCGCGACGATCTTGGCAGCCGAGCGGACCAGCACCAGCGCGCCCTTGGGGCCCGGGACGGCGCCGCGGACCAGGAGCAGGTTGTTCTCCGGGTCGACCGCCTGGATGGTGAGGTTCTGCACCGTGTAGCGCGCCCCACCCATCCGGCCGGCCATCCGGGTGCCCTTGAAGACCCGGCCCGGGGTGGCGCAGGCGCCGATCGAACCGGGCGAGCGGTGCTTGCGCTCGACACCGTGGCTGGCGCGCAGACCGTGGAAGCCGTGCCGCTTCATGGGACCGGCGAAGCCCTTGCCCTTGGTGCGGCCGGTCACGTCGATCGGCGTACCGACGGCGAACGCCTCGACGCTGACCTCCTGACCCAGCTCGTAGTCGGCGGCGTCGGTGGTGCGCAGCTCGACGATGTGCCGGCGCGGCGCCACGTTGGCCTTGGCGTAGTGGCCGCTGATCGGCTTCTTGACCTTCCGGGGGTCGACCACGCCGTACGCCAGTTGGACCGCGGAGTAGCCGTCCTTCTCAGCGGTGCGGACCTGGGTGACGACGCACGGTCCGGCCTGCACCACGGTCACCGGGACAACCTTGTTGTTGTCCCAGACCTGGGTCATGCCGAGCTTGGCGCCCAGGATGCCCTTCACTTGCCTGTCCATTAGTCCGGTCCCTACAGCTTGATCTCGATGTCGACGCCAGCCGGCAGGTCGAGGCGCATGAGCGAGTCGACCGTCTTGGGGGTCGGGTCGATGATGTCGATCAGACGCTTGTGCGTGCGCATCTCGAAGTGCTCACGCGAGTCCTTGTACTTGTGCGGCGAACGGATCACGCAGAAACGGTTGATCTCCGTGGGCAGCGGCACCGGGCCCGCGACCTGAGCCCCGGTACGCGTCACCGTCTCAACGATCTTGCGCGCCGAGGAGTCGACCACCTCGTGGTCGTACGCCTTGAGCCGGATGCGGATCTTCTGTCCCGCCATGGTGGCCTCTGTTCCTTCTCTCGCCTTGTCCGTCCCGCCCGCCCGCTCCAGCAGCGGAGCCGCTCTCCCGGAGGGGGAGCGGGATGTTCCATGCCGGGCTCGGGCGCTGCCCAGTTCCCGTGCTGTCCGACCCCCGCGGTCGGGCGTGTCGCACCCCGGGGCCGGACTCCACCCCGGAAAGTCCGAGGCGGTCCCGCCCGTGCGGGAAGTATCGGGGCGCCGGGAATAGATCAACTATCCCCAGACGCCCAGCAAGGGTGGCTGACTGCTGGCAGCCAGCCACCCCGCCGGTACGCAACCTGACCAGTATGCCGTACTACCGCACGGCAACGCTAATCGGGGTTACCTGAATTACTTAATTACTTGACGATCTTCGTGACGAACCCGGCGCCGACCGTCCGGCCGCCCTCGCGGATGGCGAACTTGAGGTTCTCCTCCATCGCGATCGGCTGGATCAGCTTGACCGACATCGTGGTGTTGTCACCCGGCATGACCATCTCGGTGCCCTCGGGCAGCGTGACGACGCCGGTAACGTCCGTGGTCCGGAAGTAGAACTGCGGACGGTAGTTCTGGAAGAACGGGGTGTGCCGGCCACCCTCCTCCTTGGAGAGGATGTAGACGGTCGCCTCGAACTCCGTGTGCGGGGTGGTGGTGCCGGGCTTGACGACCACCATGCCGCGCTCGACGTCCTCGCGCTTGATGCCACGCAGCAGCAGACCGACGTTCTCACCCGCACGGGCCTCGTCGAGCAGCTTGCGGAACATCTCGATACCGGTGCAGACCGTCTTCTGCGACTTCTCGCGGATACCGACGAGCTCCACCTCCTCGTTCGGCTTGAGGATGCCGCGCTCGGCGCGACCGGTCACCACGGTGCCCCGACCGGTGATCGTGAAGACGTCCTCGATCGGCATGAGGAACGGCTTCTCGGTCTCCCGCTCCGGCTGCGGAATGGCGGTGTCGACAGCGCTCATCAGGTCCATGAGCTTGTCGGTCCACTCCGGGTCGCCCTCAAGGGCCTTCAGCGCCGAGACCCGGACGACCGGCAGGTCGTCACCGGGGTACTCCTGCGCCGAGAGCAGCTCGCGGACCTCGAGCTCGACCAGCTCGAGCAGCTCCTCGTCATCGACCATGTCGCTCTTGTTCAGCGCCACGACGATGTAGGGAACGCCGACCTGGCGGGCCAGCAGCACGTGCTCGCGGGTCTGCGGCATCGGGCCGTCGGTCGCCGCGACCACCAGGATCGCGCCGTCCATCTGCGCGGCACCGGTGATCATGTTCTTGATGTAGTCGGCGTGACCGGGGCAGTCGACGTGTGCGTAGTGCCGCGCCTCGGTCTGGTACTCGACGTGTGCGATCGAGATCGTGATGCCCCGGGCCTTCTCCTCCGGCGCCTTGTCGATCTCGTCGAACGGCGTGTACGGGTTGATGTCCGGGTACTTGTCGTGCAGGACCTTGGTGATGGCCGCCGTCAGCGTCGTCTTACCGTGGTCGATGTGACCAATGGTGCCGATGTTGACGTGCGGCTTAGTCCGCTCGAACTTCGCCTTCGCCACTGGTGTCCTCCTGTGGACTTCTTGGTTCGTACGCCCGGCACGCCATTCGGCGCTCAGGACTCTGTCGACAGCCTTTCCGACCGAGGGTTCCCGGCCGGGAAGTCATGTGGGTCTTGCGGCGGTGAAACCTTCAGGCCCGGTCTAGCAGCCCGGCCCGTGGGCGCCGCGGGCGAGATTACCCGCCCGCCGCGCTCGCGGTATCACCGGCCCGGCACCGGGTCAGTGCGCGTTTCCGCTCACTCACCCGTCGCCTTCGCGATGATCTCCTTCGCCACGCTCGCGGGAACCTCGGCGTAGGAGTCGAACTGCATGCTGTAGCTAGCCCGGCCCTGGGTCTTCGACCGCAGGTCGCCGACATAGCCGAACATCTCCGACAGCGGCACCAGGGCCCGGACGATGCGAGCGCCGCTGCGCTCCTCCATCGCCTGGATGATGCCCCGGCGGGAGTTGAGGTCGCCGATCACGTCGCCCATGTTCTCCTCGGGCGTCGTGACCTCGACCGACATCATCGGTTCGAGCAGTGCCGGATCGGCCTTGCGGGCCGCGTCCTTCAGCACCATCGAACCGGCGATCTTGAAGGCCATTTCCGACGAGTCGACCTCGTGGTACTGGCCGTCCAGCAGGGTCAGCTTCACACCCACCAGCGGGAAGCCGGCGAGGATGCCGTACTGCATGGCGTCCTGGGCACCGGCGTCCACCGACGGGATGAACTCCCTCGGGATCCGCCCACCGGTGACCGCGTTCGCGAACTCGTACGTCGGCGAGTCGTTGTCCAGCGGCAGCGGCTCGAGGCTGACGATGACCCGGGCGTACTGCCCCGAACCACCGGTCTGCTTCTTGTGGGTGTACTCGATCTTCTCCACCTTGCGGCGGATGGTCTCCCGGTACGCCACCTGCGGCTTGCCGATGTTCGCCTCGACGTTGAACTCGCGGCGCATCCGGTCCACCAGGATGTCCAGGTGCAGCTCGCCCATGCCGGAGATGACCGTCTGGCCGGTCTCGTCGTCGAGCTTGACCCGGAAGGTCGGGTCCTCCTCGGCGAGCCGCTGGATGGCGGTGCTCAGCTTCTCCTGGTCGGCCTTGGTCTTCGGCTCGATCGCGACCTCGATGACCGGCTCCGGGAAGGTCATCGACTCCAGGATGACCGGGTTCGCCGGGTCGCAGAGGGTGTCACCGGTGGTGGTCTGCTTCAGGCCCTGGACCGCGATGATGTCGCCAGCCTTGGCGGAGCTGCGCTCCTCCCGCTTGTTGGCGTGCATCTGGTAGATCTTGCCGATCCGCTCCTTGCGGTCCTTGGTGGAGTTGACCACCTGGGACCCGGACTCGACCACGCCGGAGTAGACCCGGAAGTAGGTCAGCTTGCCCAGGTGCTTGTCGGTCTGGATCTTGAACGCGAGACCGGAGAACGGCTCCGACGTCGACGGCTTGCGCTGCAGGGGGGTCTCGCCGTCGGCGGCCGTGCCCTCGATCGCCGGGATGTCCAGCGGCGACGGCAGGTAGGCGACCACCGCGTCGAGCATTGGCTGGATGCCCTTGTTCTTGAACGCGGTGCCGCAGAGCACCGGGTTGGCCTTGCCGTCGATGGTGGCGCGGCGGATGCCGGCCTGGATGTCCTCGACCGAGAGTTCCTCGCCCTCGAGGTACTTCTCCATCACCGAGTCGTCGACGTCGGCCAGGGTCTCCAGCAGCTTCTCGCGCCACTCGGCGGCGGTCTCCGCCAGCTCGGCCGGGATCTCCTCGACCGCGTAGTCCTCGCCCTTCTGGGTCTCCCCGCGCCAGGTGAGGGCACGCATGCCGACGAGGTCCACCACGCCGATGAAGTCGGACTCGGCGCCGATCGGCACCTGCAGCACCAGCGGGGTGGCGTTGAGCCGGTCGATCATCATCTGCACGCAGCGGAAGAAGTCCGCCCCGGTCCGGTCCAGCTTGTTGACGAAGCACATCCGGGGGACGTTGTACTTGTCGGCCTGACGCCAGACGTTCTCCGTCTGCGGCTCCACGCCGGCGACACCGTCGTAGACGGCCACCGCACCGTCGAGGACCCGCAGCGACCGCTCGACCTCGACCGTGAAGTCGACGTGGCCGGGCGTGTCGATGATCTGGATCGTGTGGCCCTTCCACTCGCACTTGGTGGCGGCGGAGGTGATGGTGATGCCCCGCTCCTGCTCCTGCTCCATCCAGTCCATGACGGCGGCGCCCTCGTGGACTTCACCGATCTTGTAGGTGATGCCGGTGTAGAACAGGATTCGCTCGGTGGTAGTGGTCTTACCGGCATCGATGTGCGCCATGATGCCGATGTTGCGTACGTTGGCGAGCGCGTCTGCGGCGGCCACTTCAATCCCTACTTGTCGTCTCGTCGGTGTGATCGCGACCGTTGCCGGGCTCCGGCGCGGCGGACCGCACCGGAACCCGGAGGCCGTTACCAGCGGTAGTGCGCGAAGGCCTTGTTGGACTCGGCCATCTTGTGGGTGTCCTCACGCCGCTTCACGGCGGCGCCGAGACCGTTGCTCGCGTCGAGCAGCTCGTTCATCAGCCGCTCGACCATCGTCTTCTCCCGGCGGGCGCGGGAGTAGGTGACCAGCCAGCGCAGTCCCAGCGTGGTGGCGCGCTGCGGCTTGACCTCGACCGGCACCTGGTAGGTCGCGCCACCGACCCGGCGGCTGCGCACCTCCAGGGTCGGCTTCACGTTGTCCATCGCCCGCTTGAGCGTGACCACGGGGTCGGTGCCGGACTTCTCCCGGCAGCCCTCCAGGGCCTCGTAGACGATGCGCTCGGCGAGCTGACGCTTGCCGCGGAGCAGGATCTTGTTCACCAGCTGGGTGACCAGCGGGGAGTTGTACACCGGGTCCGCGACCAGCGGACGGCGCGGAGCAGGGCCCTTACGCGGCATGTCAGCTCTTCTCCTTCTTCGCGCCGTAGCGGCTGCGGGCCTGCTTGCGGTTGCGGACACCCTGGGTGTCCAGCGAACCGCGAACGATCTTGTAACGCACGCCCGGAAGGTCCTTCACCCGGCCACCGCGGACCAGCACGAGGGAGTGCTCCTGGAGGTTGTGCCCGACGCCCGGGATGTAGGCGGTCACCTCGATCTGGCTGCTGAGCTTCACCCGAGCGACCTTGCGCAGCGCGGAGTTCGGCTTCTTGGGGGTGGTGGTGTACACGCGCGTGCACACGCCGCGCCGCTGAGGACTCCCCTTCAGCGCCGGCGTCTTGGTTTTGGTCGTCTTCGCCTGGCGGCCCTTGCGGACCAACTGCTGGATCGTGGGCACCGGGTTTTCCGCTCCCTTCGGCCGCTCTCTGCGACCGCGCCGTGTGTCTTAGCCCCCCGCACGGGTGACTCTCTTACCTTCCAACCAGGGCCGCCTCTGGACGGTCCCGGCACCCGCGGTCGGGCGTGTCGCCCGCTCGCGGTTTCCGCCGCCACTTGTCGACGCCGGATTCCAGCCCGTCGGCACGCTGGGGCGTAGCCGACTCGTTTCGACTTTGTCGTGACGGTGCTCGATTGCCACCAAGTGGGCTCGGGCACACGCACGAGTTGCCCGGGCATGCCCGGGCACGAGAGGAAAGAGTACCTACCGTGAGTGGGCACGTCAAAACAGGACTCCGGGAGGTTGTCGACCAACCCCCGGCCAGGCCCGGATCTCCGCGTCGCTCCCGAGAAGCACTGCCGGTTTTCAAGTGTACCGGCTGGTCTCGCGATCGGCCCGTCGGCCCGGTAACCCGACATCCGCCCGCCCCGCCGGGCCGTCGGCGACGGCACTCAGACCAGTTGCAGCAGCACCGCCACGGCCAGCGCGATCACGGTGAGTGCCAGGCCGACGGCGGCACAGCTGATCCCGGCGATCGCCAGGCCCCGGCCGGTGAACCGGACCGGCGGTGCCGTGGCGCCCGGCGCGGCTGCGGGCGCCGGGTGTCGGCGACCGGGCCAGAGCGCCCGACCGCCGGGCGAGGTCTGCCGGCGCCCCAACTCCCCCAGCAGTACGCCGGTCACCCCGAGCAGCCCGGCGAGTACCGCGAAGGCTCCCGCCACCCAGCCACCCCAGTCCGCCGGGCTGCTGCCGGCGAGGCCGAGGCAGCCTCCGGCGAAGGCGACCAGCACGGATCCGACCCCGGTGACCAGCGAGGCCACCGCCGGCCCCGAGGTGACCGGAGCCACCTCCAGATGCACCAGGCCGAACGGCGTACCCGGGACGGCGTCCACCCGGCTGGGCGCGCGGAGCGACTCCTGCGGCGGCGCCGGCACCGCGCCGAACCGCCCGCCGCCGGCCAGGCCCGCTCCGCCGGCCGGCCCGCTCGTCCCGGGGTACCCGGCCGGCGCCGCCTGCGCGTCGGTCCGGAACGCCTCCGGCATCGGGTACGCCGCACCGGTGGCCGCCCCCCGCACCCCCACCGACGTCGGGCCGGAGGTCGGCGCCGCCGGGCCGGAGGTCGTACCCGACCAGGCCGCGCCGGGGTTCGTTGCCGCCGGAGCCGGCGTGCCCGGCTCGGGGCGGGCCCACTCGCTCGCCGCCGGACCCGGCTGTCCCGAGGCGCTCGGCACCGGCAGCGGCGCATCCGTCGGCAGCGCGTACGAGGGCTCGTGGTAGCGAGGCTGGTCCCCGGCCGGCTGCCCCGGTGTCTCGTCCGCCGCGCGCTGCACCCCGGGTGGCTGCGCCTCCTCCGTCACGGAACTCCCCCTGCAACCACCGAGCCGCCAACCATGGCGGAACCGACCGGTCGAGGAGAATCCGTCGACCGGGCCCGACACGTCGTGCCAAGGTCAGGTTACCGCCGCGCGGCCCACCACCGCCGGTCCGGTTACGTCCGGTGGTTCGGCCGGGTACCCGGCGCCGCCGGGCCGGTCAGTCGACCCCGGGGGCGAAGTCCTGGCCGACCGAGCCGTCGGCCCACCGGACCACACCGATCACGGTCGCCGTCACCACCGCCGTCGCGGCGAGGACGAGCCCGGCCCAGGCCAGCCGCTCACCGCGACGCAGCCAGGCGGCACCGGTCAGATAGCCCCCGGACGCGTACGCCTCGCGGCGGGCCTGCCGGGCCAGCAGCATCGCGACCGTCGCCGGGACGATGCCCCCGACCATCGGACCGGTCAGCAGCGCCACCAGGCCGAGGACGAAGACCGCCCGCGACTTCGTGGAGCGCACCGGGTCCGGGTCGAGGGGATGCCGTGTGGCCGGGCCGGCGGTCGGCATGGTGGTCACCAGGCCAGCCTACCCAACCGGGGAACCACGGCCGGAAAAAGCGAGGCGCCCCGCCCGTCAACCGACGGGCGGGGCGCCTCGGAGATGTCGCCTTAGCGGTACGACCCGAAGTCGAAGTCGTCCAGCGGCACAGCCTGGCCGCTGGCCGGCCCGAACCCGTAGTCCGTCTCCGGATAGCCGGTCATCGAGTAGACCTTGGCCTTCGCCTCCTCGGTCGGCTCGACCCGGATGTTGCGGTACTTGCTGATGCCCGTACCGGCCGGGATGAGCTTACCGATGATGACGTTCTCCTTGAGACCGATCAGCGAGTCGCTCCGGGCGTGGATCGCCGCGTCGGTGAGCACCCGGGTGGTCTCCTGGAAGGACGCCGCCGACAGCCACGAGTCCGTGGCCAGCGAGGCCTTGGTGATACCCATCAGCACCGGCCGGCCCGCCGCGGGCTCGCCGCCCTCGGAGACGAGTCGGCGGTTCTCCGACTCGAAGAGCGCCCGGTCGACCAGCACACCCGGCAGGAACTCGGTCGCGCCGGAGTCGATCACCGTCACCCGCTTGAGCATCTGGCGGATGATGATCTCGATGTGCTTGTCGTGGATGAGCACACCCTGCGACCGGTAGACCTCCTGGACCTCCTGGGTCAGGTGGACCTGGACCGCCCGCGGGCCGAGGATCCGCAGCAGCTCGTGCGGGTCGATGGTGCCCTTGGTCAGCTTCTGGCCGACGTCGACGTGATCACCGTCGTGTGCCTGGAGCGGCACCCGCTTGGAGATCTTGTCGTACACGATCTCGTCGCTGCCGTCGTCCGGCACCACGATGATCTTGCGCGACCGCTCGCCGTCCTCGATCCGGATCCGGCCCGGGGTGTCGGCGATCGGCGCCTTGCCCTTCGGGATCCGGGCCTCGAAGATCTCCTGGACCCGGGGCAGACCCTGGGTGATGTCCTCACCCGCGACACCACCGGTGTGGAAGGTACGCATCGTGAGCTGCGTGCCCGGCTCACCGATCGACTGGGCGGCGATGATGCCGACCGCCTCGCCGACATCCACGGTCTTGCCCGTCGGCAGCGAGCGGCCGTAGCACGCCCCGCAGACGCCGAGCTTGGACTCGCAGGTGAGCACGCTGCGGACCCGTACGGTGTCCACCCCGGCCGCCACGATCTTGTCGACCAGGATCGTGTTGATGTCCGCACCCCGCTCGGCGACCAGGTTGCCGTCCGGCCCCTTGATGTCGTCGGCCAGGGTACGGGCGTGCACGCTGGTCTCCACGTGCTCGTGCGCGACCAGCCTGCCGTCGAGCTGGGTCGCGATCTGCATCGGGATGGCGCGGTCGGTGCCGCAGTCCTCCTCGCGGATGATCACGTCCTGCGAGACGTCCACCAGACGACGGGTCAGGTAACCCGAGTCGGCGGTACGCAGCGCCGTGTCGGCGAGACCCTTCCGGGCACCGTGCGTGGAGATGAAGTACTCCAGTACGGAGAGACCCTCCCGGTAGCTGGCCTTGATCGGCCGCGGGATGATCTCGCCCTTCGGGTTGGCCACCAGACCACGGATCGCGGCGATCTGGCGGAGCTGGAGCAGGTTACCGCGGGCACCCGAGTTGATCATCTTCCACAGCGGGTTCTCCTGCGGCAGCGCGGTCTCCATCTCCTTGGCGACCTCGTTGGTCGCCTTGGTCCAGATCTCGATGAGTTCGCCGCGACGTTCCTCGGCGGTCATCAGACCCCGCTGGTACTGCTTGTCGATCCGCTCGGCTTCCTTCTCGTACCGCTCCAGGATGTCCCGCTTGCGCGGCGGCGCGATGACGTCCTCCATGCCGATCGTCACGCCGGACCAGGTGGCCCAGTGGAAACCGGCCTCCTTGAGCCCGTCGAGCGTCGCAGCCAGCGCCACCTTCGGGAACCGCTCGGCGAGATCGTTGACGATCGCGGAGAGCTGCCCCTTGCGGATCTCGTAGTTCACGAACCGGTAGCCCTGCGGCAGGGTCTCGTTGAAGAGCACCCGCCCCAGCGTGGTCTCCACGGTCAGCGGCTCACCCGGTACCCACTCCTCCGGAGCGGTCCACCGCGAGGCGCCGGGCCCGTTGTCCACCTCACTCACACCGCGCAGCCGGATCTTCACCGGGGTCTGCAGGTGCAGCTCACCGTTGTCGAACGCCATCCGCGCCTCGGCGTCCGAGCTGAACACCCGGCCCTCGCCGATCTCACCGGGGGTGAGGTGGGTGAGGTGGTAGAGGCCGATGACCATGTCCTGGGTGGGCATGGTGACCGGCTTGCCGTCGGCCGGCTTGAGGATGTTGTTCGACGAGAGCATCAGGATCCGGGCCTCGGCCTGCGCCTCGGCGGACAGCGGCACGTGTACCGCCATCTGGTCGCCGTCGAAGTCCGCGTTGAACGCGGTGCAGACCAGCGGGTGGATCTGGATCGCCTTGCCCTCGACGAGCTGCGGCTCGAACGCCTGGATGCCCAGCCGGTGCAGGGTCGGCGCCCGGTTCAGCAGTACCGGGTGCTCGCCGATGACCTCTTCCAGCACGTCCCAGACGACCGGCCGCTGCCGCTCGACCATCCGCTTCGCGGACTTGATGTTCTGTGCGTGGTTGAGGTCGACCAGCCGCTTCATCACGAACGGCTTGAACAGCTCCAGCGCCATCTGCTTGGGCAGGCCGCACTGGTGCAGCTTGAGCTGCGGACCCACCACGATCACCGAACGACCGGAGTAGTCGACCCGCTTGCCGAGCAGGTTCTGCCGGAACCGGCCCTGCTTGCCCTTGAGCATGTCCGACAGCGACTTCAGCGGCCGGTTACCCGGGCCGGTGACCGGACGACCCCGACGACCGTTGTCGAAGAGCGCGTCCACGGCCTCCTGGAGCATCCGCTTCTCGTTGTTGACGATGATCTCGGGCGCGCCGAGGTCGATCAGTCGCTTGAGCCGGTTGTTCCGGTTGATCACGCGGCGGTAGAGGTCGTTCAGGTCCGAGGTCGCGAACCGGCCACCGTCGAGCTGCACCATCGGGCGCAGGTCCGGCGGGATCACCGGTACGCAGTCCAGCACCATGCCGAGCGGCGAGTTGCGGGTGTTCAGGAACGCCGCCACGACCTTGAGTCGCTTGAGCGCCCGGATCTTCCGCTGCCCCTTGCCGGTACGGATGATCTCGCGGAGGTTATCCGCCTCGGCGTCCAGGTCCATGTTCTGGACCAGCGCCTTGATCGCCTCGGCGCCCATCCCACCGGTGAAGTACTCGCCGAACCGGTCCCGCAGCTCGCGGTAGAGCAGTTCGTCGGTGACGAGCTGCTTCGGCTCCAGCTTGCGGAAGGTGTCCAGCACCTCGTCGAGGCGGTCGATCTCGCGCTGCGCCCGGTCGCGGATCTGGCGCATCTCGCGCTCTCCGCCCTCCTTGACCTTGCGCCGCACGTCGGCCTTGGCACCCTCGGCCTCCAGCTCGGCCAGGTCGGCCTCGAGCTTGGCGGCCCGCTTCTCGATCTCCGAGTCGCGGCTGTTCTCGGCCTGCCGCTTCTCGGCCAGGATCTCGTTCTCCACCGTCGACAGGTCACGGTGCCGCGCCTCCGTGTCGACGCTGGTGACAACGTACGACGCGAAGTAGATGATCTTTTCGAGGTCCTTCGGCGCCAGGTCGAGCAGGTAGCCCAGCCGGCTCGGCACACCCTTGAAGTACCAGATGTGCGTCACCGACGCGGCCAGCTCGATGTGGCCCATCCGCTCACGCCGTACCTTGGAGCGGGTCACCTCGACGCCGCAGCGCTCGCAGATGATGCCCTTGAACCGGACCCGCTTGTACTTACCGCAGTAGCACTCCCAGTCCCGCTGCGGACCGAAGATCTTCTCGCAGAAGAGCCCGTCCTTTTCCGGCTTCAGGGTGCGGTAGTTGATCGTTTCAGGCTTCTTGACCTCGCCGTGCGACCACTGACGGATGTCGTCGGCGGTGGCCAGGCCAATCCGCAACTCGTCGAAGAAGTTGACGTCGAGCACGTTATATGTCCCTCGTGTCGTGTCGTTTTACCGCTAGCTCACCGGGCCGGGGGTTCGGGGCGGTTCGACCCGCCCCGAACCCCACAACCTCACACCTCTTCGACCGAGCTCGGCTCGCGCCGGGACAGGTCGATGCCGAGCTCCTCCGCGGCGCGGAAGACCTCGTCGTCCGTCTCGCGCATCTCCAGGGCCACACCGTCGCTGGAGAGCACCTCTACGTTGAGGCACAGCGACTGCAGCTCCTTGAGCAGCACCTTGAAGGACTCCGGGATGCCCGGTTCGGGAATGTTCTCGCCCTTGACGATGGCCTCGTAGACCTTGACCCGGCCAAGGACGTCGTCGGACTTGATCGTCAGCAGCTCCTGGAGCGCGTACGCGGCGCCGTACGCCTGCATCGCCCAGCACTCCATCTCACCGAACCGCTGGCCACCGAACTGCGCCTTACCACCCAGCGGCTGCTGCGTGATCATCGAGTACGGGCCGGTCGACCGAGCGTGGATCTTGTCGTCGACCAGGTGGTTCAGCTTGAGGATGTAGATGTAGCCGACCGCGATCGGGTCGGGCAGCGGCTCGCCGGAACGTCCGTCGAAGAGCTGCGCCTTGCCGCTCGCGCCGATCAGCTGCTTGCCGTCCCGGTTGGGCAGGGTCGACGAGAGCAGACCGGAGATCTCCTCCTCCTTGGCGCCGTCGAAGACCGGCGTCGCCACGTTGGTGTCCGGCTCGGACTCGTGCGCGTCGATCGAACGCAGCGCCCGCTTCCAGTCGGCGTCGTCACCCTGCACCTGCCAGCCGGTCTTGGCGACCCACCCGAGGTGGGTCTCCAGCACCTGGCCGATGTTCATCCGGCTCGGCACGCCGAGCGGGTTGAGCACGATGTCGACCGGGGTGCCGTCCTCCAGGAACGGCATGTCCTCGACCGGCAGGATCTTCGAGATGACGCCCTTGTTGCCGTGCCGGCCGGCGAGCTTGTCGCCGTCCTGGATCTTCCGCTTCTGCGCCACGTAGACCCGGACCAGCTCGTTGACGCCCGGCGGCAGCTCGTCGCCGTCCTCCCGGCTGAACGTCCGTACGCCGATGACCGTGCCGGTCTCGCCGTGCGGCACCTTCAGCGAGGTGTCCCGGACCTCGCGCGCCTTCTCGCCGAAGATCGCGCGGAGCAACCGCTCCTCCGGGGTCAGCTCGGTCTCGCCCTTGGGCGTGACCTTGCCGACCAGGATGTCGCCGGTGACGACCTCGGCGCCGATCCGGATGATGCCGCGCTCGTCGAGGTCGGCGAGCATTTCCTCGCTGACGTTCGGGATGTCGCGGGTGATCTCCTCCGGACCGAGCTTGGTGTCCCGGGCGTCGACCTCGTGCTCCTCGATGTGGATCGAGGTGAGGGCGTCCTGCTGGACGAGGCGCTGCGACAGGATGATCGCGTCCTCGTAGTTGTGGCCCTCCCACGGCATGAACGCGACCAGCAGGTTGCGGCCGAGCGCCATCTCGCCGTCGTCGGTGCACGGACCGTCCGCGATGACCTGGCCCGCCTCGACCCGGTCGCCCTCGAAGACGACCGGCTTCTGGTTGACGCAGGAGCCCGCGTTGGAGCGACGGAACTTGTGCAGGAGGTAGGTACGCCGGTGGCCGTCGTCCTGGTGCACCGTCACGTAGTCGGCGCACAGGTCCTCGACCACGCCGCCGACCTCGGCGACGACCACGTCACCGGCGTCGACCGCGGCCCGGTATTCCATCCCGGTACCGACCAGCGGCGCCTCGGCCTTGACCAGCGGCACCGCCTGGCGCTGCATGTTCGCGCCCATCAGTGCCCGGTTGGCGTCGTCGTGCTCGAGGAACGGGATCATGGCGGTGGCGACCGACACCATCTGGCGCGGCGACACGTCCATGTAGTCGACCGCGGTGGGAGCGACGTAGTCGACCTCACCGCCCTTCCGGCGGACCAGGACCCGGTCCTCGGCGAAGGTGCCGTCCGCACGCAGCGCGGTGTTGGCCTGCGCCTTGACGAACCGGTCCTCCTCGTCGGCGGTCAGGTAGTCGATCTGGTCGGTGACCCGACCCTCGACGACCTTCCGGTACGGCGTCTCGATGAAGCCGAACGGGTTGACCCGGCCGAAGGTCGACAGGGCGCCGATCAGGCCGATGTTCGGGCCTTCCGGCGTCTCGATCGGGCACATCCGGCCGTAGTGCGACGGGTGCACGTCCCGGACCTCGAAGCCGGCCCGCTCCCGGGACAGACCACCCGGGCCGAGCGCGCTCAGCCGGCGCCGGTGGGTCAGGCCCGCCAGCGGGTTGGTCTGGTCCATGAACTGGGACAGCTGCGACGTACCGAAGAACTCCTTGATCGCCGCCACGACGGGACGGATGTTGATCAGGGTCTGCGGCGTGATCGCCTCGACGTCCTGGGTGGTCATCCGCTCGCGGACCACCCGCTCCATCCGGGAGAGGCCGACCCGAACCTGGTTCTGGATCAGCTCGCCCACCGTACGGAGCCGGCGGTTGCCGAAGTGGTCGATGTCGTCGGCCTCGTAGCCCTCCTCACCGGCGTGCAGCCGGCAGAGGTACTCCACGGTGGCGACGATGTCGTCCTCGGTCAGCGTGCCGGTGTTGATCGGCACGTCCAGTTCGAGCTTCTTGTTGAACTTGTATCGACCGACCTTGGCGACGTCGTACCGCTTCGGGTTGAAGAAGAGGTTGTCGAGCAGGGTCTGGGCGTTCTCCCGCGTCGGGGGCTCGCCCGGCCGGAGCTTGCGGTAGATGTCGAGCAGCGCCTCGTCCACCCCGGCGATGTGGTCCTTCTCCAGGGTGGTCATCATCAGCTCGGACCAGCCGAACCGCTCACGGATCTGCTCGTTGGTCCAGCCGATCGCCTTGAGCAGGACGGTGACGGCCTGCCGGCGCTTACGGTCGATGCGGACACCCACGGTGTCGCGCTTGTCGATGTCGAACTCCAACCAGGCACCCCGGCTCGGGATGACCTTGACGCTGGAGAGATCGCGGTCGGAGGTCTTGTCCGGCTGCTTGTCGAAGTAGACGCCCGGGGACCGGACGAGCTGGCTGACCACCACGCGCTCGGTGCCGTTGATGATGAAGGTGCCCTTCGGCGTCATCATCGGGAAGTCACCCATGAACACCGTCTGGCTCTTGATCTCGCCGGTGGTGTTGTTGGTGAACTCCGCGGTCACGAACAGCGGGGCGCAGTAGGTCAGGTCCTTCTCCTTGCACTCCTCGATCGAGGCCTTGACCTCGTCGAAGCGCGGCGCGGAGAAAGAGAGCGACATAGTGCCAGAGAAGTCCTCAATGGGACTGATCTCGTCGAGGATCTCGGCGAGACCCGATCGAGCGTGCGGGTCGTCGGCCGACCGGCCCTGCCAAGCCTCGTTGCCGACCAGCCAGTCAAACGACTCGTTCTGGATGGCGAGGAGGTTGGGGACCTCGAGGTGTTCGGTAATCCTGCCGAAGGAGATTCGGCGGGGCGCGAAAGCGCTCGACGTACGACTGGTCTTCGCAGGGCGGGAAGCTGCCAAGATGCGTCCTTCCGAGGACCGGTGCTGCTAGATGCGGCTGTCACGCGTGCACTCCAATGGCCCCACTCCAAACGCCCAAAACTGGACATTCCGAGCAGGGGTCAAGTCGGAAGGCAGCGCAAACTAGCAGTGTAGCCGAGCGGCTAACCGCTGTCCAGCCCACCACGGCAGGGCGTTGCAGAACGTGTCGCCAACCGCTGGCTGGCGCGCGCTGAGCGCGCTCACACGTCCCGCACGCATCCCGCTAGGCCTCGTAGGAACCAGCGGCTCGTGGTGCTGCCGTGGCCCTTACCCAGGTGTCGGCCGTCGCAAGCGCGGAAGGTCTTGCTGATGTCAGCGTGCCTGCCGGTTCGTGCCGCGTCAAGGGCTGATGCCCGGGTCGGGCGACCTCTTTGCCCGGGTCGCCATCCGAGCCTGGCCGGCCGGACGGGCCCGCTACAGCCGTCCGAGGCGTCAAAGCCCTGATCATCGACGGTCGCAGCCAGTCAGCGGACGGAGACGGGCGGCGATCCGGCGCCGGATCGCCGCCCGTCGGCGACATTGCTGTGCGTCAGCTCACTAGACCGACGCGGGCCGCCCCCGGTGGCCCGTACCCCTGCGACTCCCGCTCGGCGGAACGGAGAGCTGGTCGGTACGGGCGCACCGGGCGCGGCGTGGAGCGGGAACTACTTGAGGGTGACCTTCGCGCCCTCGGCCTCGAGCTTGGCCTTGGCCTTGTCGGCGGCCTCCTTGTTGGCCTTCTCCAGGACCGGCTTCGGCGCGGCCTCGACGAGGTCCTTGGCCTCCTTCAGGCCCAGGCCGGTCAGCTCACGCACGACCTTGATGACCTGGATCTTCTTGCCGCCGTCAGCCTCCAGGATGACGTCGAACTCGTCCTGCTCCGGCTCGGCCTCGGCGGCCGGGGCCGCCGGGCCACCGGCGGCGACGGCCACCGGCGCGGCGGCGGTCACGTCGAAGGTGGTCTCGAACTGCTTCACGAACTCCGAGAGCTCGATCAGCGTCATCTCCTTGAACGCGTCGAGCAGCTCTTCGGTGCTGAGCTTCGCCATGGTGTCTGGCGTCCTTTCCTAATTTCTTACACGAATATCGGGGTACCGGAGGGCTGGCCGCTCAGGCCTGCCCCTCCTTCTCACGCTTGTCCTGCAGGGCAGCCGCCAGGCGGGCGGTCTGCGCCAGCGGCGCCTGGAACAGGGCAGCGGCCTTGCTCAGGCTGCCCTTCATCGCGCCGGCCATCTTGGCCAGCAGCACCTCACGGGACTCGAGGTCGGCGAGCTTGTTGACCTCGTCCGCGGTGATCGCCCGGCCCTCGAAGACGCCACCCTTGATGACGAGCTTCGGGTTGGCCTTCGCGAACTCCCGCAGACCCTTCGCCGCCTCGACCACGTCGCCGGAGACGAAGGTCAGCGCGGTAGGACCGGTGAACAGCTCGTCGAGGCCGGCAATGCCAGCGTCCGTCGCGGCACGCTTGGCCAGCGTGTTCTTCGCCACCTCGTAGGTCGTGTCCCGACCGAGCGAGCGGCGTAGCTGGGTGAGCTGGGAAACCGTCAGCCCGCGGTACTCGGTGAGCACGGTGGCGCCCGAGTTGCGGAAGTGTTCGGTGAGCTCGGCGACGGCGGTGGCCTTGTCGGCCCGAACCGGCTTGTCCGCCATGTCCCTCCTCTCTCGTTACTCCAGGCTGACCACGCCCGATCGGCCGGCGGCGCGATCGGAGCCCGGGTGCGGATCGGAGGTTCCGCCACAACGAGAGAAGCCCCGGCGCAGGGCGCACGGGGCGGGGAAGGTCATGCGGACACGACCTGGCACGCTACCGTCTCCCCCTGCGCGGGCCGCCCGTCGAGCGGGACCTTCGACCGTGCCGGGGCACGGTGACCAGCGGTCTCTGGGTTAAAACGTCGGCCAGGCTAACCTGGCCGGCTTATCAGAGTACGCGACGCCGGCCGTGACGACCAAATCACCCCGGGTGCTCCGGCTCACGTCCGGCCCCGCACCAGCCCACCTGACGTCGTGCCGGGTCACGCCCGGCGGCGACGAAGCCAGGCGTAACCGGTCAGCGCCACCGCGCTCCAGAGCAGGGCGTGTCCGGTCAACAGGGCCATCGACCCGACGGTCGGGCCGGCGGTGCTGGCCCGGGCGGTGGCGAGTACCGGCGGCGCGATCCAGGGCAGCACCGACTCCTTCAGCCCGAACACGTACACCCCGACCACGCCGCCGACCAGGGCGGTCAGCCCGTACAGCGGACTGCTGGTCGCCGCCCGGCTGGCCAGCGCGCCGAGCGCGACGGCCGCCGGCAGGACCAGCAGGTGCACCCAGAGCCCCACCGCCAGGCCCAGTGCGAGCGGCAGGTCACCGGCCCGCTGCGGTCCGGTGACCCCGCCCAGCAGCCAGGGCAGCAGCAGCGCGACCGGGATCAGGGCCAGCCCGGCCAGCCCGGCGGCGACCACCCCGCCGGCCAGTTCCGCCCTCCGGCCGGCGGCGACCACGGCGAGCCGGCGCTGGGTGTCCGGCTCGGTGTCCAGCAGCAGCTTGGCCTGCCAGGCGAGGACCGGGAAGAGCACCACGGCGGAGACCCCGTACGCCTCGGCGGCCTGCGCGGCGCCGCCGCCGTACAGCACGCTGAGCGCGACCAGCCCGGCGATCAGCGGCGGCAGCGCCCGGGCGGTCCGGACGAAGCCCGCCAGCCGCATCCGGGCCAGCGCGGTCACGACGCCTCCCCGGCGGTCGCGACGGGATTCCCCAACTGCCCGCCCCCGTCGACCGCCCCCGGCGCAGCGGCTGACCGGTCCGGCACGTCGGAAACACCCGGCGCGGCCTGGACAGCGGGAGCTGCCGGGGTGGCGGGGACGACCTGCGTGCCAGGAACAGCCTGCGCGGCGGGAACGACCTGCGTGCCAGGAACGGATGAGGCGCTGGGGACGGCCGGGGGGTCACCGTCGCCGGCGGTCGGCTCGGCGGGGCGTACCCGGAGGATCTGGTGGCCGGCGCGGCGGAGCGCGGCGACCGTCTCCAGGGCCTGGGCGGCCGGCACCGCGATCTCCACCACCGAGGTCGCGGCCCCGCTGATCCGCCGCTCGGCGACGGCCGGCGGTGCGGCCGACACACTCGCGGTGGGTACCCCCGCGAGTTGCCGCTCGGCGGCAGCCGGAGACAGCACGGTCACCGTCCCGTCGGCGACGCTCCACCGCGCGGCGTGCGGCAGCCGCACGGTCTCGCCGCGATGGTCGCTGACCAGCACCGCACCTCCGTCGGTGAGCACCTCCCCGATCAGCTCGGGCACCAACTCCCTGGTGGGCCCGTCCAGCCCCTCCCAGGGTTCGTCCAGGACGAGCAGACCGGGCGGGCGGAGCAGGGCCTGGGCCAGCCCGACCTTCTGGGCGGTGCCCTTGGAGAGCGCCGGCAGCCGGACATCGCGGTACGCGGCCAGCCCGAGGCGCTCGATCCAGCCGGTCACGGTACGGGCCGTCGCCGCGGCCGAGAGCCCCCGGATCCGACCCATCCCGGTGAGGTACTGGTCTACGGTGTACGGCTGGTCGGCCGGAAACCGCTCCGGCACCCAGCCCACCGTGCCGGGACGGTCGCGGACCACGCCCCGGGTCGGGTCGAGTACGCCGACGGCCACCTGGAGCAGCGTCGACTTGCCCACGCCGTTGCGGCCGAGCACCACGGCGCTCTGCCCGGGGCCGATCTCCACCTCGACCGCGCGCAGCACCCAGGGGGCGCGGGCGCCGTACCGCAGCCAGACCTGATCCAGTCGCACGGATAGCAGAGTGCCACAGCGGCGCCCGGAGTGCGGGTGCGGCACAGACGCCGACGCGGGACGCCCCGGCGAAACGTCGCTCTGGGGCGCCCCGCGTCGAACGGGACTGACCGGGTCGGTCGAGGCTCAGACCTCGGCCGACTCCCGCAGGTTCTTCACCACGTTCGGGTCGACCGGAACACCCGGGCCCATGGTGGTGGTGAGGGTGACCTTCCGGAGGTACTTGCCCTTGGCCGCGGACGGCTTGGTCCGGAGGACCTCGTCGAGCACCGCGGCGTAGTTCTCCACCAGCTGAGCCTCGGAGAACGAGGCCTTGCCGATGATCAGGTGCAGGTTGGAGTGCTTGTCCACCCGGAAGGTGATCTTGCCGCCCTTGATGTCCGAGACGGCCTTGGTGACGTCCATGGTCACCGTGCCGGTCTTCGGGTTCGGCATGAGACCGCGCGGGCCCAGGATCCGCGCGATCCGGCCGATCTTGGCCATCTGGTCCGGCGTGGCGATCGCCGCGTCGAAGTCCAGCCAGCCCTCCTGGATCCGGGCCACCAGCTCGTCGGTGCCGACCACGTCGGCTCCGGCGGCGGTCGCCTCCTCGGCCTTGGCGCCGGCCGCGAAGACGATCACGCGGGCGGTCTTGCCGGTGCCGTGCGGGAGGTTGACCGTGCCCCGGACCATCTGGTCGGCCTTACGGGGGTCGACGCCGAGGCGCATCGCGACCTCGACCGTGGCGTCGAACTTGACGGTGCTGCTCCCCTTGGCCAGGCGTACGGCCTCGATCGGGGTGTAGAGCTTGTCCCGGTCGATGGCCTCGGCGGCCTTGCGGTAGCTCTTGCTGCGTTGCATCTCTGATTACTCCTGTGGTGTCTGGCGGGCCACGGAACGCCGCGGCCCTCCCACGAACTGGTCGTGCCGGTCAGGGGCGGGCGGAGAACTACTCCTTGACCGTGATGCCCATCGACCGGGCGGTGCCGGCGATGATCTTCTCGGCCTGCTCGACGTCGTTGGCGTTGAGGTCGGACATCTTCTTCTCGGCGATCTCGCGCAGCTGGGCGCGAGTGACCGAGCCGACCTTCTGGCTCTGCGGGACGCCGGAGCCCTTCTGCACACCGGCGGCCTTGATCAGCAGACGGGCGGCGGGCGGGGTCTTCAGCACGAAGGTGAAGGTCCGGTCCTCGTACACGCTGATCTCGGCCGGCACGATGTCACCGCGCTGCGACTCGGTCTGGGCGTTGTACGACTTGCAGAACTCCATGATGTTGACGCCGTGCTGACCCAGCGCCGGACCGACCGGCGGCGCCGGGGTGGCCTGGCCCGCCGGCAGCTGAAGCGTGAACGTCTTGACGAGCTTCTTCTTCGGAGGCATGTCACTTCCTGGGCTTGAAACTGGGGAACGTGCACCTGAGGTCACCCGTCGGCGCGCACGGTCAAGCGCGCCTGCGTGACGGGCGACGTTCAAGAGTAGCGCAGCGCCGGCTCGGGCGACGCGCCGAGGTCGGCCCCGGCCGGAGCCCGGGCGGGCCGTCGATCAGATCTTGGCGACCTGGTTGAAGTTGAGCTCGACCGGAGTCTCCCGACCGAAGATCGACACCAGCACCTTGAGCTTCTGCTGGTCGGCGTTGATCTCGCTGATCGTGGCCGGCAGCGACGCGAAGGCGCCGTCGGTGACGGTGACCGAGTCGCCGACCTCGAAGTCGAGGACCTTGACCTCCGGCTTCGCCTTCTTGGTCTCGGTCTCCACCGCCGGGGCGAGCCACTTGAGCACCTCGTCCAGCGAGAGCGGCGCGGGCCGGTCGGCCCGGTCGGTCGCGCCGACGAAGCCGGTCACCCCCGGGGTGTTGCGCACGCAGGAGTACGACTCCGGGGTGAGTTCCATCCGGACCAGGATGTAACCCGGGAAGACCTTGTTCTGGACCTGGAGGCG
The DNA here is from genome assembly GCF_036421995.1 of Plantactinospora veratri. NCBI lineage: Bacteria > Bacillati > Actinomycetota > Actinomycetes > Micromonosporales > Micromonosporaceae > Plantactinospora > Plantactinospora veratri. The sequence goes on along the minus strand of NZ_JAZGQL010000002.1, from coordinate 18,939 downwards.
CTTGCCGTTCTTGACCTCGACCTCTTCCCGGGTCGGCACCTCGACCTGGTAGATGAACTCTTCCATGTCGAGGCTGGTGATCCGGGTCTCCAGGTTCGTCTTGACCTTGTTCTCGTAACCGGCGTACGAGTGGACCACAAACCAGTCGCCGGGCGCGTAGCGCAGCTTCTGCCGCAGCTCGGCGACCGGGTCGTAGTCCTCGTCCGGCGCCTCGGCGGCGGCGAACTCCGGCTCGTTGGCGGCCTCTACCGACTCGGTACCGCTCGCCGTCGCCACCGCGGACTGCTCGTCCGGGATCTCGGCGGTCTCGTCGTACTCAGGCACGCTCGCTCACTTCCGTCACTATCAGGTGGGGCAGGTGGTCAGCTGGAGCCGCCGAAGACCCACAGCACGGCGCGGGCGAAGGCGTAGTCCAGCCCGGCCACGATCGTCAGCACCACGGCGACGAACACGACCACCACGGCGGTGTAGGTCAGCAGCTCCTTACGGGTCGGCCAGATGACCTTACGCAGCTCTGCCACGACCTCGCGGAAGAACCGGGCAAGCCGGCCGAATATTCCGACCCGACCCTCGGTCTTGGTCTTGGGCCTGCTGTCCGCCGAATCGGCCTTGGTGCGCTCCCGGGTGGCGGTGCCACCACGTCCGACCGGCTCGTCCGCCTCGTCGTCGGCGTCATCGTCGACGACGTCGTCAACCATCTCGTCGTCGAGACGGTCGTTGTCGTCCTCGTCGCGCCGATTCTTCTCGGCCACTTCGCCCTCCGTCGCCGGGTGGTTGGTACGCGCGTCGGTGGACGCGCGCTGCGCTTTTCACGCCGGCCGGAACCCGGAGTCTCCGCCTCGGGCACCGACCGCCCTCGACCGAACCCTCCGGACGACCGTCCCCCGGAACGGCCCGCGGCCGGCGGATCCGCCAGGGCGCGGACCGGGCGGACGGACCGCCTCGGCGCGACCCCGCCGATGCCACCAACACGAGCCGGTCGCCACAGGTGATGGCGACGCCGATCCCGGGACCGGTCAGGCCGTAGGCGCAGGGGTGACAGGACTTGAACCTGCAGCCTGCGGTTTTGGAGACCGCTGCTCTGCCAATTGAGCTACACCCCTGTGGGGGCAGCCGACCCACTCAGGCACGCACGCCTGAGTAGAGGCCACTTGCCCCACGGCGGACCAGTGTACGGGTAGAGGCACGAGTTTCCCAACCGGTGTGCCCCAGCGAGCCCGTCCCGCCTGGTCCGGCCCGAGCTACGCCGGGGTGCGGATCACCGCCCGGGCCTGGGCGAGCACCTTCTCGCCCTGGCAGGTGGCGGTCAGGTCGAGCCGGGTGAGTCCGTCCTCGGGCTCACCCCGGACGGCGGCGCTCACCTCGATCTCGGTGCCCTGGTCGTCGTCCGGCACCACGACCGGCCGGGTGAACCGGACGCTGTATTCCACCACCGCGTCCGGAGCGCCGGCCCAGTCGGTGACCGCGCGTCCGACCAGCGCCATCGTGAACATGCCGTGTGCGATCACCCCGGGCAGCCCCACCTTGGTGGCGAACCGGTCGCTCCAGTGGATGGGGTTGAAGTCGCCCGAGGCGCCCGCGTAGCGGACCAGGTCCGCGCGGGTGATCCGGAAGGTACGAGGTGCAAGATCCATCTCAGCCCTCTCCGCGTACGACGAGCTTGGTCCAGACGGTGACCACCGGCTCCCCCGCCGTCGTGCTGACCTCGGTGCGGGTGGTCATGAAGCTGTGCGCGCCCCGGTTGAGGATCTCCTCGACGGTGTTGACGCAGGTCAGCTCGTCACCGGCGATCACCGGCCGGGTATAGCGGAAACGCTGGTCGCCGTGGACCACCCGGCTGTAGTCGACGCCGAGTTCCGGGTCCTCGACGATCTGCCGGTTGGCCGCCATGGTGATCGTGAACGGGAAGGTCGGCGGCGCCACCACGTCGGCGTGCCCGAGCGCCCGGGCGGCATCCGGATCGTGGTGTGCCGGGTCGACGGCCCCGATCGCCGTGGCGAACTCTCGGATCTTCTCGCGGCCCACCTGGTAGGGCGGGGTCGGCGGATAGCTGCGGCCGACGAAGGACGGGTCCAGGGACATGCCGCCGAACCTACACGGCGGGGGCGACCCGCCGGGGCCGCCGCCCGGCGGACGGGACGAGCCCGCCGATGCCCCGGGAAGGCGCGCAGGCGCCCGCCGGAGCCCCGGTCAGGGGTCCGGAAGAAGGCGCCGCCCGGCGGTCCGGAGGGTGCCCGCCGGACGGCGGGGGTCGGACCCGCAGGGCGCGGCGGGCACCGGGGCGTGGAGAGCAGAATCGCCGCCCCGGGGGCCTGGGCGGCAGCGGGCTCGGAGCCGCGCTCGCCAGGGCCGGAACGGCGATGCTGGTGGTCTCTGGTCGGCCGACTCGCGTCGGCGCCGATCAGCGGGTCTCGCGGTGAACGGTGTGCTTGCCGTCCCGGGGGCAGAACTTCTTCAGCTCGATGCGGTCCGGGTCGTTACGGCGGTTCTTACGCGTGATGTAGTTGCGCTCCTTGCACTCCACACACGCCAAAGTGATCTTGGGACGGACATCGGTCGCCTTGGCCACGGCGGGGCGCCTTCCTCGTTAGCGGACTGAACTACGACGTACCAGCGTAGACGCCTGCCACGCGGACACGCAAAGTGGGCGCCGACAGCGCCCTCTTGTTTCGGTCTCCGGGTTAGCCCCGGCGCCCGAGAGTAGCGGTGGCCGGACTTGAACCGGCGACACAGCGATTATGAGCCGCTTGCTCTGCCATCTGAGCTACACCGCCGTGGCGGGTCCAACAGAACCCTCTGAGCCCCCTTACGGAATCGAACCGTAGACCTTCTCCTTACCATGGAGACGCTCTGCCGACTGAGCTAAGGGGGCGCGCACGCGATCTTTCCTGGTGGCGCGCAGAGGTAAGAGTACACGTCGTCGGGCACGAGGTGAAATCAGATCCCCGGTAGCCAAACCGGGGCATCGATCCGAGGCCGTCGGAGCAGGTCAGGGCACTGCCCGCAGTCGCCGTACGTCGGCCTGACCGGCCGAGGTGTCGGATTCCGACTGGGCCGCGAACCACGCCTCCAGGCGCTCGTACGGCAACGGACGGCTGAACAGGAAGCCCTGCCCGATCTGGCACCCGATGTCCTGGAGCAGTTCCAGGGTGAGTTCGCTCTCCACTCCCTCTGCCACCACCGCCAGGCCGAACTGCTGGGAGAGCGTCACCACCGCGTTGACGATCGCCAGGTCCACCGGGTCGGTCGCCATCCCCTGCACGAACGAGCGGTCGACCTTGACCTCGTTGACCGGCAACCGACGCAGGTAGGAGAGCGAGGAGTGGCCGGTACCGAAGTCGTCGACGGCGAGGCGTACCCCGATGTCGCGCAGCCGGCGCAGTCCCGGCACCGCGCGTTCGGTGCCGTCCAGTACGCCGGCCTCCTTGATCTCCAGGGTGAGCAGCTCCGGGGCGACGCCGTACTCCGCGAGCATTCCCTGCACCAGGGCCGGGAACTGCTGGTCGGCGAGGGTACGCGGAGAGATGTTGACCGAGACGGCGAGCGTGTTGCCGCCGCTGGTCCAGTCCCGGCTGCGCCGCAGCGCCTCGCCGAGCACCAGCCTGGTCAGCTCGGGAAGCTGGCCGGTGTGCTCCGCCACCGCCACGAAGTCCTCCGGCGCCACCGTCCCGTGCGCCGGGTGCACCCAGCGGGCCAGGCACTCCACCCCGACCAGCCGCCGGTCGGTCAGGGTGACCTTGGGCTGGTAGTAGACCTCCACCTCGGCGTGGTCGAGCGCGCGGCGCAGGTCGCTGGCGAGGCCGAGCCGGCGCGACGACCGGGACTCCAGCCCGGGACTGAAGAGCTGGATGCCGTCCGGGGCCGACTTGGCCCGGGTCACCGCGAGGTCGGCGCGCTGGAGCAGGGTCGCCGGATCGTCGCCGTGGTCCGGATGCACCGCGACCCCGACCACGGTGTCGACGTCGAGAACGAGCACGTCGAAGACCATCCGGTCGCGGATCTGCTCGCGCAGCTCGGCGGCGAGGTCGAGCGCCGCGTCGATGCTCTCCATCCGCAGCGTCACCACGAACTCGTCGCTGCCGACCCGGCCGACCAGCGCGGCGGAGGGGGCCGAGGCGCGCAGCCGGGTCGCCACCTCGACGAGTACCCGGTCGCCGGCCGCGTGCCCGACGGACTCGTTGACCTGGCGGAGTCCGGCCACGTCGAAGAGGAGCAGCGCGACGACCTCGTTCGGGGCGCGTACCCGGACCGCCTCCTCCAGCGCCCCGCTCACCCGCCGACGGTTGGGCAGGTTGGTCAGCCCGTCGTGGTACGCGTCGTGCCGCAGCCGGTCAACCAGCCGCGAGTTCTCCAGGGCGACCGCGGCGTGCGCGGCGATCGTCTCGAAGATCGGCACGTCCGCGGGGGTGAAGTGCCCGATGTCGCCGAGCCGGTTCACCACCTCTAGTGACCCGATCACCGCCTGGCCGGAGCGGAGCGGGGTGACGATCACGTCCTTCAGACCCGCTTCCCGCAACGCCTCCCGTACGTCCGGATGGCCGCCCATCCGACTGCCGGCGGCGACGGTCCGGCTCTCCTGGGTGGCGCGTTCCCGGGCGACCAGCGGGGTCCGGGAGAAGTCGAGCAGTCCCGAGTCCTCGACTCTGGCGGTGAGCAGGACCTCCGGGTGCCGGCCCTGGCCGGGGAGCCAGAGGGTGGCGTACTCGGCCTGCATCAGCGCCCGGACCCGGCCCAGCAGCGAGTCGGCCAGGGTGCCGTCCTGGCCGCTCTCGCTCATCGCCTTGGTGAGTTCGTAGACGTCGGCGAGGGTGCGGTGCTGGCGGAAGAACTGTGCGTACGAGCGGTAGAGCAGGATCAGCGCGGCGGCGAGCGCGAGCAGGAGCAGGGCGGACCACGGGGTCATTCGGAGGCAGATCACGATGACCAGGCCCATGGCCACGTTGAGCATGACCGTGAGCAGGCCGGGTCCGGAGGTGCGGAACACCTCCCAGCCCGCCTGTGCGCCATGCATGATCGCGAAGACTCCGGCGACCGCGCCCAGCGTCACCAGCGCGTGGGTGGCCACGGCGGCGACGAGCACACCCCAGGTGCTCGGCCCGAAGCCCCGCATCTCCGGCAGGGCCAGCACGACCAGACTCGCCAGCGACGCCGCCGCGGCGGACTTGGCGACGTTGAACCACAACTTCGCCGGTGGGAACCGGCGGTAGATCTGGGTGATCAGCGAACCGAGCGTGAAGACGAGTACGACGGTGAGCGGCGGCAGCAGGTAGAGCCCGAAGAGCAGTGGGATCTCGCTGAACGTGATGGCCGTGGTCTGTCGTCGGACGACGTAGAACAGCAGCGGCGTGTCACCCAGCAGCGCGAGAGCGAGCACCAGGGCCGCCCACGTCCACTCGTCGGGCGGACCGTCGAGGACACCGAGCACCACCGCCAGGACGACCGCGAAGATGGCCAGCGGACCGGTGATCAGCCAGGCGTGCTCAGGGGATCGACGTGGTGACGGTGGGCGCCCAGCCATACCACTCCCAATGGAAGAGAGTCCGTCCCTCGGACGCGCGTGGCCGCTAGGTCCAGTCCCAGCCGAGGACCTGGACCCCGGCCTCCGGCCCGGTCGCGTCACCCTCGGCTGGAGGGTCGGTCGAGTCAGCGATCCAGATGTGGCCGCTTCGGTCCCGCACAGCCAGGTCGGTCACCGCGGTCGCCGCGGCGAAGCCACTGACGGCGAGCGCCGCGAGCAGAAGTAGGGAGCCTATGTGGCGACCCAACCTCCATGCAGGCATCGGTTTGCTCCCGTCGAGGTAGCGTCGTGGAAGGTAGATGTTCCATGATGGTGCCACAGTCAGAGGAACCCGCAAAGCCATCGGAAGAGCGACCACCCGGGGATCGGCAAAGTCTAACCGTTCGGTAGGGACAGGTCCGCCGGCCGGACGCAACCCCGCTTGCCAGCAAATGCCCGACAGGATTCACTCCCCGCTCAATAAGACTCACCACCCGTACGCGATCAGGCGTATCAAATACCGTTGTCGACGGATTTCGGCTAAACCACTGCAACCGCGTAACTCCACCCATCACGGACGGAGCGCCACCGCAGAATAGGTCGACATCGGGACACTAGGGATAGCTCGGGCTGCCGTCCACAGCAGACTCAGCGGACACCGGCCGAACGTCCGCGCGACCGGTGTCGCACGTCGCCAGGATCACAGTCCGTGAGGGCGCCCACCGTGAAGGCTCCGGCTCGGGCGGCCGTCACGGCGTCCCGGGCCACCCGGACCGCGAACTCCGGGTCGGGCGAGGTCCGCAGCAACACCAGTTCGTGGTAGAGCGGCGCGGTGGCCGCGATGAGCAGTCTGCGCGGATCGCAGTCCGCCGGGATCTCGCCGCGCCGTACCGCCCGGTGCACGATGACGGCACAGCGGTCGTAGCGGTCGGCCCAGAAGGAGCGGAGCGCGGCCGCGGCCGGCGCCGAACGGAACGACGCGGCGATCAGCGCCATCGTTACCGGCGGATCGGCGGTGAGCGCCGCGTACACCTCCGCGTTGACCGCGAGCAGGTCCCCCTCCAGCGAGCCGGTGTCGGGTGGTCGCCAGTCGTCGTCGACGGCCTCGACGAGTACGTCGGCGAGCAGCCCTCCGACGTCGCGCCAGCGCCGGTAGACAGTGGTGCGGTGCACCCCCGACCGCTCCGCCACGGCGTCGATGCCCAGCGCGTCGTAGCCGTACTCGACGAGGTGGGCCCGGACCGCGTCGAGGACCCGGCGGCGGACCTCAGCGCTGCGCCCCCCGGGCCGGCGGGCGGGCCCGGCGGAATCGGTTGGCGGTCGGGGCGGAGTCATGGCACTATCTTACTGCTACATCCGTAGATTTAAGGTGGGTACCCGTCCGATGATCAGGTGAGCGTCACCCCGCGTCCCGAGCCGCCGCACGACCCGGCGGCCGATCCGTCGACGACCGGAGTCGCTCCCATGCCTACCCAGCTCAGCCTGCACAACGTCACCAAGCGCTACGCCGACCGGACCGTGCTCGACGCCGTCAGCTGCGCCATCGCCGCCGGCGAACGCACCGCGATCATCGGCGAGAACGGCTCCGGCAAATCCACCCTGCTCCGGCTGCTCGCCGGACGGGAACGCCCCGACGAGGGACGGGTCACCGTCGTCACCACCGGTGGGCTCGGCTATCTCGGACAGGACGCGCCGCTGCCGGCAGACCTGACCGTGCGGCAGGCGATCGACGACGCCCTGGCCGAGCTGCGCCGGATCGAGGCCCGGCTGCGGGAACTGGAATCGCTGCTCGGCGACGGCGACGAGCGGCACCTGACCGAGTACGGCGAGCTGGCCACCGTCTTCGAGCTGCGCGGCGGGTACGACGCCGACGCCCGGGTGGAACGGACGCTGCACGCGCTCGGCCTGGCCGGGATCGACCGGAGCCGGCGGCTCGACGAGCTCTCCGGCGGCGAACAGGCCCGGCTGCACCTCGCCGCGGTGCTGTCGGCCGGCGCCGAGGTGCTGCTGCTCGACGAGCCGACCAACCACCTCGACGACGACTCGCTGCGCTGGCTGGAGGAGCACCTGCGCGGCCGGCGGGGCAGCACCGTGCTGGTCTCGCACGACCGGGTCTTCCTCGACCGGGTCGCCGGGGCACTGATCGAAGTGGACGGTGACCGGCACACCCTGGTCCGGTACGGCGACGGATATTCCGGATTCCTCGCGGCCAGAGCGGCCGCCCGGCGGCGCTGGGCCCAGGCACACTCCGACTGGCAGGCCGAAGTCGGCCGGCTGCGCGAAGCGGTGGCGACCACGGCCCGGCAGGTCGCGCCGGGCCGGGAGATGAAGGACCGGAACAAGATGGCGTACGACCGGGACGCCGGCCGGGTGCAGCAGTCCGTCGCGAGCCGGGTACGCAACGCCGAACAGCGGCTGCGCCGGCTCACCGAGCACCCCGTGCCACCGCCACCGCAGCCGCTCCGGTTCACCCCGACGTTCTCCGGCGACGGCACCACCGGGGTGCTGCTGCACGCCGACGGGGTGGCGGTGCGGGGCCGACTGCGCGAGACCGGGTTGACGCTGGGTAGCCGGGATCGGCTGTTGGTCAGCGGGGCGAACGGCGCGGGAAAGAGCACCCTGTTGCGGGTACTCGCCGGCGCACTGGTGCCGGACGCCGGCCGGGTGGTCCGGCGGGGGCGGATCGGCTACCTGCCCCAGGAGGTCGCGGTGGAACGGCCGCGGGAGCCGCTGCTGCACGCCTTCGCCCGGGGCCGGCCCGGGTCACCGGCCGAGTACGTCGACGAACTGCTCTCGCTGGGGCTCTTCGACCGGGAGCGGCTCGGCGTACCCGTCGGGGAGCTCTCCACCGGCCAGCGGCGACGGCTCGCGCTGGCCCGGCTGGTCAGCGAGCCGGCCGACCTGCTGCTGCTCGACGAGCCGACCAACCACCTGTCGCCCGGCCTGGTCGAGGAGGTGGAGACGGCCCTCGCGGAGTATCCGGGCGCGGTACTGGTGGTCAGTCACGACCGGCGACTGCGCGAGCGTTGGCGCGGCGAGCACCGGGTGATGGCCGCCGGGGCACTCGACCCCGAACCGGTCCCCGTCACGGGTTGACCCGGAAAGCACCACGGCACCGGTTTGCGATTCGGCCGGGTCGCGCCGATCGAATTCCGAAGGAAGGAAAACCGAAATGACATCTTCGCGTCATCCGTCGGTACGGGAGTTTCCGATAGCCGATTCCACCGCCGGCCCGTACGGCCTGACCGTCGGACCGGACGGCGCAATTTGGGTCACCCTGGTGCATGCCGGGGAAATCATCCGAATGACCCCCGAGGGGGAGGTTCGACGTCACCAACTCGACGAATCGGCGAGCCGCCCCTGCGTCATCACGCCGGGGCCGGACGGCGCACTCTGGTTCACCCGGTCCCAGGACCACCGGATCGGACGGGTCTGCCCCGCCGGGCAGGTCACCTCGTACCCGATCCCGTCGCCGGCCGGCGGCCCGTACGGCATCACCGCCGGGCCGGACGGCGCGCTCTGGTTCACCGAGCTGAACACCGACCGGATCGGCCGGATCGGCACCGACGGCAGGATCGAGGAGTATCCGCTGCCCGAGACGGGTGCGTTTCCCTCGATGATCACCGCCGGTGCCGACGGGGCTCTCTGGTTCACGCTCAACCAGGCGAACGCGGTCGGCCGGATCGAGGTCGACGGCGACATCACCCTGCACCCGCTGCCGACGGCCGGCGCCGGACCGGTCGGCATCACGGCCGGCGCCGACGGCGCGGTCTGGTTCGTCGAGATCGCCGCCGGCCAGCTCGGCCGGATCACCCCGGACGGGAAGATCACCGAGATCCCGTTGCCGGACCGGGCCGCCCGGCCGCACGCGATCGCCACGGCACCGGACGGGAGTTACTGGTTCACCGAGTGGGGCGCCAACCGGGTCGGGCAACTCGGCACGGACGGCACGATCCGGGAGTACGACCTGCCGACACCGGGATCCGAGCCGCACGGGATCGCGGTCGGCCCGGACGGGGTCGTCTGGGTCGCCCTGGAGATCGGCAGCGTCGCCCGGCTGACGCCGTAGCGGAGATTCGGGGCCGGCACCTGCCGGTCGTGGCTGCCCCGGTCGGGCCGGTCCGGGCCCGGCGTTCGCTCGGGCCCGGCGGCCGGGTCGCCACCGCTGGCGCAACCTCGGCACGTCACCGCCGCTGGCTCGCCCGGCGCCGGTCGGCGTCCTCGATCGCGTGACGTACCGCCAGCCGGATCACCCAGTACAGCGCTCCGAACATGACCACGGTCAGCGCGAGGTAGACGGTGAGCACGAACAGCAGTTCGGGAACCTGGTCGGTGGAAACCATGCGGAGACGCTAGGCCAGCCCGGCCGCTGTCGCCGCCCCCACCCGCGAGCGGAAACGCTTCCGTTGCCATCCGGACGCGTTCCACAACTGGCCGGTCAACCCGCGAGTCGGCCGAGTACGCCGGACCCGACCACGATCACCGCGCCGATCAACATGAAGACGACCGGCACGATCCAATGCCCGAAACGTCGTACGAGGTCGACGACCTTCTGATGGGAGCCGAGCCAGGACCCGGCCAGACACCAGACCGCGACCCCGACGGCGAAGACCGCCACGGTGAGCAGGCTGTCGACGACGCCGACGGTACGGAACGTCGGCGTGTAGACGGAGAGGTTGTCGGCGCCGTTCGCCACCGTCACCCCGATCACCGAGAGGAGGCCGGTGGCCACCACGGGCGACGGCGGATCGACCTCGTCCCGGGCCCGGAGCGCCGCGACGAGTCCGCGCAGCCCGAGGGCGAACGGGACCAGACCGAGCAGCCCCACCCACCGGTCGGGCACGATCGTCAGGCCCAGCGCGGCGACGGCGGAGACGAGGACCAGGACGGCGATCCCGGCGTACTGGCCGACCCAGATCTGCCACGGCCGCGGCCGGCCCGCTGCCCTGGCGGAGAGGAAGAGCACGGTCAGCACGATGATGTCGTCGACGTTCGTACCGGCGAAGAGCCCGACCGCCGCGAGCAACGTCCCGACCAGATCGCCCACGCGCAGGGACTCTACGGAAAGTGGTCAGGTCGGGCCGGCGGCGGTCCGGGCGGCGCGCAGGGCGCCGACCGCGAGCAGCAGCGGCCCGGCAAGCGTCACCGTCGCCAGCAGCGCCGCCGACACGTCGACCAGACCGGCCAGCGACGTCGCCACGCCGGCCGAGAGGAAGACGCTGTCATCCGGGTTGGCGAACCTCCACCAGGTCGACCAACCCCGGACGAGATCGTGGAGCGCGACCGCCGCCGAGACCGTGACCAGCAGCGCTCCGAGCGGAACGAGGCCGGTCCGGTCGGCACGCGACGCCGACACCGCCAGCACGGCCGCCGCCGCGACGGTGGCCAGCAGCGCCGGCCAGCCGGCTCCGAGCAGGCCGAGCAGCGGCTCGCCGTCGACCCGGGACCAGACGTCCGCACCGACGACCACGAGCAGGAGTACGGCGACGCCCCTGGCCAGTACCGTGGCCTTGCGCCGCTGCCGGACCGGTAGCGCGAGTACCGCCACGGCAAGACAGAGGATCCCGAGCAGCAGCGCCACGGAGGCGAGCCGTTCCTGGTCGAGGGCCTGCCGCCACTGGTCGAGGATCGGCGGTGGCAGGGCGGGCCGCCCGGTCGACGCGGCAGCACCGTCCAGCGGCGCGTAGAACGGGATCAGCAACCGACGGGTGGCGGGTTCGGCGGAGCCCCGCCACAGTTCCACCGCCGTGGGGAGCGCGAGCAGGGCGATGCCGGCGGCCAGCGCCGGTCGTACCCGGGGCGCTGCCGGCCCGACGACCAGGACGTAGCCGATCAGCGCGGCCGATGCGACCAGCGCTGACTGGGCGGCGGCGCGGTCGGCGGAGACCAGCGCTGCCAGGGCCGACAGCGTGCCGGCGACGACGAAGACCGTCAGCAGGACACGCGTGGGGCGCACGGTCAGCGATCATTCCATAGATGGGTCGCGACGGATGCCGCCCTCGATCGCGGCCCCTGCGGAACGGCGGGTGTTGAGCCGGGCGGCCTGGCGCGTCAGGTGGTCGCGCTCGGCGAGGTTGGCTGCCTTCCGGGCCGCCTCGGCGTACAGCCGGGCCGCCGTCGCCGGATCGCCGTCGCGCTCGTGCAGGTACGCCGCCACCGCCGTGTGGCGGGGCAGCGAGTCGTCCAGCGCAGCGAGCGCCGCCAGCCCGGCGCGCGGTCCGTCCGCCTCGCCGACGGCGACCGCGCGGTTGAGCCGGACGACCGCGCTGTCGGTCAGGCGCGCGAGTTCGTCGTACCACTCGACGATCTGCACCCAGTCGGTCTCCTCGGCGGTGGGCGCGTCGGCGTGCAGGGCCGCGATGGCTGCCTGGGCCTGGAACTCGCCCAGCCGGTCACGGGCGAGGGCCGTCTGGAGGATCTCGACGCCCTCGGCGATCAGCGTGGTGTCCCACCGGCTGCGGTCCTGCTCGGCCAGCGGCACCAGGCTGCCGTCGGGTGCCGTCCGGGTGGCGCGCCGGGCGTGGTGCAGCAGCATCAGGGCGAGCAGGCCCGCCACCTCGGGGTGGTCGATCGCGGAAGCGAGCTGCCGGGTCAGCCGGATGGCCTCGGCGGCCAGGTCGACGTCGCCGGAGTAGCCCTCGTTGAAGACCAGGTAGAGGACGCGCAGCACGGTGGCGACGTCGCCGGGCTGGTCGAACCGTACGCCCGAGACGGTGCGCTTGGCCCGGCTGATCCGCTGCGCCATGGTCGCCTCCGGTACCAGGTACGCCTGGGCGATCTGGCGGGTGGTCAGCCCGCCGACGGCGCGCAGCGTGAGCGCGACCGCCGACGACGGCGTCAGCGACGGATGGGCGCAGAGGAAGTAGAGCTGGAGCGTGTCGTCCACCACGGGCACGGGTCCGGGCGCCGGCTCCTCGTCGAGGAGGTCCTCACGACGGCGGCGTGCGGCGTCCGCCCGGGTCGCGTCGAGGAACCGGCGCCAGGCCACGGTGACCAGCCAGCCCTTCGGGTCCCGTGGCGGGTCGGCCGCCCAGGTCCGGACCGCCTCGACCAGCGCGTCCTGTACGGCATCCTCGGCCGCCGCGAAGTCGGCTCCGCGGCGGACGAGGATCCCGAGCACGCTCGGCGTGAGGCTCCGGATCAGGGCCTCGTTCATGAGCCGGTCACTCCGTGATGGTCGGCGGCTCGGTCAGGAAGGGGCGCAGCTCGAGCCACTCGTGGATCGGCTTCCCGCCCGCTCCGGGGGCGGCCGACAGCTCCCCGGCCAGTTCGACGGCGCGCTCGTAGCTGTCGACGTCGATCACCATCCAGCCGGCGATCAGGTCCTTCGTCTCGGCGAACGGGCCGTCGGTGACCGGCGGGCGCCCCTCACCGTCGTACCGCACGAACGTCCCCTCGGGGGCGAGCGCCTGACCGTCGACGAACTCGCCGGTCTCCTCCAGCCGGGCCGCGAAGTCACGCATGTACTGCACGTGCGCCGTGATCTCCTCCGGCGTCCACTTCTCCATCGGTACGTCGTTCACCGCAGCCGGGGCGCCACGGTAGTGCTTGAGCAGCAGGTACTTCGCCATCGTGTTTCTCCTCGGTACCGGTGTGCGACCCATTCTGATCGCGTTCACAGCCGGGGACGGAGCCGGTCAGCGGTTCTCGACATCGCCGGCAAAGTTTTCTCCCCGGTGGCTGAGCCCCGGCCGAGCCGTCCGGTGGCGTCGGAGGCACCGGGCGCGGGCGGGAGCGCGGGGAGGCCGCGACCTGGCCCCCGAGCTTGACGCGCGGGCAGTCGAGCCTCTGTTCGACCTGGGCAGCTCTGCGTGCAGCGGGTTCAGGATCGGCGCAGCGGCCGGAACGCGGCCCGTAGCTCGGTGGAGAAGAGTTCCGGTTCCTCCCAGGCGGCGAAGTGGCCGCCGCTGCCGACCTCGTTGAAGTACGCGAGGTCGGGGTAGACGGTTTCGGCCCAGCTACGCGGGGCCGCCCAGAGCTCGTCGGGAAAGGTCGTGAAGCCGACCGGTACCGAGGCCGGCGGCGGCGCCTGGCCAGCGGCGTCGGCTGCGGCCTGGGCCCGGGCGAATTCCCAGTACCACCGGGCGGACGAGGCGCCGGTGCCGGTCAGCCAGTACAGCGTGATGTTGTCGACGATGCTCTCCCGGGTGAGACCGCCGACGGCCCCGCCGTCGACGAACGCCCGGGACATCTTGTAGTAGCTGCTCGTGTCGTGGTCGAGCATCCAGGCCGCCAGCCCGACGGGGGAATCGAGCAGGGAGTAGCCGATCGTCTGCGGGCGGGTGGACTGCTCCAGGAAATAGCCGAAGCCGTCCGTCGTGAACGTGTTGAGCGCGTCGTACGCCGCCCGCTCCGGCGCGGACCGCGCCGGCAACTGGTCCTTGAGACCGATCGCCGCGACGAGGAGATTGACGTGGATGCCGAGCAGTCCCTCGGGGGCCAGTCGAGCCATCGCGTCCGTGACGGTGGCGCCGACGTCGCCGCCCTGGGCGACGTAACGCGAGTAGCCGAGCCGGTTCATCAGCTCCGCCCACGCGCGTGCCATCCGGGTGGACTCCCAGCCGGGCTCGGTCGGTTCACCGGAGCAGCCGTAACCGGGCAGGGAGGGCAGCACCAGGTGGAAGGCGTCCTCGGCGGTACCGCCGTGCGCGGTCGGGTCGGTGAGTGGGCCGATCACCCCGAGCAGCTCGACGACCGACCCCGGCCAGCCGTGCGTGATGATCAGCGGCAGTGCGTTCTCGTGCCGCGACCGTACGTGGATGAAATGGATCTCGACGCCGTCGATCTCGGTCGTGTACTGCGGCAGCGCGTTCAGCCTCGCCTCGAACGCGCGCCAGTCGTGCTCGGTCGTCCAGTACCGGGCCAGTTCCTGAACGGTCGCGAGCTGCACGCCCTGCGAGCGATCGGTGACCAGTTCCCGGCTGGGCCAGCGGGTGGCTCCGATCCGGCGATGCATGTCGGCGATCGCGTCTTCCGGCGTGTCGAGCCGGAAGGGACGGATTTCGTTGTCGTTCGACATGTTCCACCTGCCGGCTCGGGTCGACCGGCGCCGGGACGCCGGTCGGCTGGTACGAGCCCAGTTTCGCACCGGCCCGGCGACCGGCGGACCGGAACGCGATTTCACGTTCGGGTACCGGCTGGACCGCAGCACTGGCTGCTGTCGCACTGGCTGCTGTCGCTTCATCGGCTTTGCCGGGACCGGTGTGGTGCCCGCAGCTACCTACGAGGGCTGACGGTCGGTCGGCACCAGCCGAACCCGCCGGTTGACGAGGTTGATGTCCACGATCTCGACGGCGAATACGTCGCCGAGTCCACAGGTGCGGTCCAGCACGGTGTTGTGGACCAATCCCTCGATGCCGTCTCCGATGGCGAAAAAGACACCCAACGGCGGGACGACGCGGGTCACCGTACCCGGCACGACGGTGCCGAGACGTGTCCGCGCGAATTCCGCCAGCGGGTCGGGGAGCAGACCCTTCAACGACAGTGACACCCGTTCGCGGTCGAGATCGACGTCCAGTACCAGCACAGTGAGCCGATCTCCCACGCTGACGACGTGCGACGGATGATCGAAGCGCGTCCAGGAAAGCTCCGGACAGTTCACCATGCCGACAACGCCGCCGATCTCGACGAACACCCCGAAGTTCTCGATCTCGACCACCGCGCCCCTGACGACCTGGCCACGCTGCAGCGTTTCCAGGCTCACGCGCCGCCCCTCGGCATCCGTCAATCCCATGTCTCCAATCTTTTCGTCCCGCCGTGCTCGGCACACCCTCGATCCTGTGGCCGTGCCCGAGACTCCGAACAGCACGAACGACGATCAAACAGGGGTATGGCGAGACGGCCGCGACAGTCGGGGTGTCGACTAGGATCCGGTCGGCGCACCGGAGGGGGTCGGATGGAGACGTGGCGTCCCCTGGCGGGCGCCGTTCTGAGCCTTGCGGTGAGCCTGGTAGGTGTCGCCCTGGCCACCAACTTTCGCGGCGTCACGGAATGGCACGTACGGCGGTCGATTTCCACCGCGAGCGTGCTACGGCGAATCCCCCCGTGGCGCTGGCTGCCAGACGTCTCGCCCGAGGAGCGTCTGGCGCGCTTCGTCCTGCTGGAAAGGGTGCTTGGGGTCGCTTTCGCGGCGGTCGGCGTCATAATCTTGATCGCCGTCGGCTACGGCGTCGTGACCGGTCAGCCGATGCGGATGGTGAAGTAGGCCGCAGGGTTCTTCCACACCGCCAACCAGGTCAACCTGGTCCCGGCCTGGTCGGGTTCAGTTCTGCGAGGAGGCGCACGATCCGGGCCCGGATCTGGTCGCGGACCTCGCGGACGACGGGTAGGGGCTGGCCGGCGGGATCGGTGAGGAACCAGTCTTCGTAGCGCTTGCCGGGAAAGACCGGGCAGGTGTCGCCGCAGCCCATCGTGACGATGACGTCGCTGGCCTCAGCGGTCTCCCAGTCGAGGATTTTGGGTCGTTCCGTCGATATGTCGATGCCGACTTCCCGCATCGCTTCGACGGCCACCGGATTGATCTGCCCGGCCGGTTCCGAACCGGCGGACCGGACCTCGACGCTGTCCCCGGCCAGGTGACGTAGCCAGCCGGCCGCCATCTGGGAACGCCCGGCGTTGTGCACACAGACGAACAGGACCGAGGGCTTACCGGTCATCCCGGTCATCGTTCCTCCTGGAAAATTCGGTGGTTGCGGGAGTCATGACCGCGCCTCCTCGTGCGCTGGACGCCGGATGACCAGGTCGTCGGGTCGCCGCCTCGGCACGGGGTACCACCACGCCAGAGCGGCCAGCGCGACCAGGGCGCCGACGAGTTGACCTGCGACGAAACCCGGCGCCGAGGCGGGGGCGATGCCCGCGAAGGTGTCGGAGAAGATGCGGCCTACCGTCACGGCCGGATTCGCGAAACTCGTGCTGCTGGTGAACCAGTAGGCGGCACCGATGTAGGCGCCGACCGCAGCGGGTGCCACGTTCACCCGGCCGGAGCGGACCAGGGCGACGATGAGCAGCAGCAGGCCGGCGGTGGCGACGGTCTCGGCCAGCCAGAGGTGTCCGCCCGTCCGGGCCGTGCCGGACCAGGTCACGGCAGGCAAATCGAACATCAGGTTTGCCAGGACAGCCCCGGCGACCGCTCCCGTGACCTGAGCGGCCACGTACGCCACGAGCTGGGCGGGGCTCAGCCCTGCACCGGTACGTCGACCGAGCCACCAGTCCGCAGCCGAGATCACCGGGTTGAAGTGCGCCCCGGAGACCGGCCCGAAGATCAGAATCAGCGCGCCGAGTGCCAGAGCGGTCGCGAACGCGTTCTGCAACAGTTGCAGTCCCACGTCCCCGGGCGACAGTCGGGCAGCCGTGATGCCGGAACCGACCACCGCGGCGACCAGCAGGGCCGTACCGGCGAACTCCGCCGACGTACGCCGAGCCAGGCTCACCCGGACGCTCGGGACGTCATCGCCGACGTGTCGAGCAGCCGGGACAGCGCACCGAGCCGGCCGGGCATCACCCAGTAGTAGACCCAGGTGCCTCGACGCTGGGAGTCCACCAGGCCCGCTTCCCGCAGCACCTTCAGGTGGTGCGAGATCGTCGGCCCGGTCAGGTCGAACGCGTCGGTCAGCTCACACACGCAGACCTCCCCGCCGGCTCGGGCCGCGATGAGCGACAGCAGGCGCAGCCGTACCGGATCACCCAGCGCCTTGAAGCCTCGGGCCAGGTCGGCCGCCGTCTCCTCGGTCAGGGCTTCGGCGACCAGCGGCGGGCAGCAGCTTTCGGCGCTGAGCACGGGTAGCTCTTGTCTCGACACCCGTCTAGTTTGACAGTCATCTAGTCAGCGTGGCAACCTTCTGTTTAGATATCCATCTAGGCAGGGAGGTGCGGGATGTCCCGCGTCCAACTCGCGCTACGCGTTTCCGACCTTGAAGGGTCGGTGGCGTTCTACTCCAAGCTGTTCGGAGTCGAGCCGGCCAAGCGCCGCCCCGGATACGCCAACTTCGCCATCGAGGAGCCGCCGCTGAAGCTCGTCCTGCTCGAAGGCGCCCCGGACCAGCCCACCGTCATGGACCACCTCGGCGTCGAGGTCTTCGACGGCGCAGAAGTGGCGGCCGCGACAGACCGACTCACCCAGAGCGGGCTGATCACCCTCACCGAGAACGACACCTCCTGCTGCTACGCCGTGCAGGACAAGGTGTGGGTACGCGGTCCCGGCAACGAACCCTGGGAGGTGTACGTGGTCAAGGGCGACTCAGACCAGTACGGCAAGAGCGCCGACGCACAGCCCGGCGCCGACGACAACTGCAAGTGCGGCGAGGCCCGCGACACCAGCGGCGGCAAGGAAACGGCGACCGTGGGAGCGGCCTCCGGCGGTTGCTGCTCGTAACTTCCGGTGGTCTCACCCGGACGGGGGCGGATCCGCTGGCGGGGTACGGTCACCATCAGCGGATCCAGCCCGTTCTACTGCCGGGACCGTTTGTATCTCAGGCGGGAGCAACCAAGATCGACCTGCCCACCATCTGCCCACAACTCGCTGTCGAGCGCCGGACTCGGCTGGACCGGACGGGACCAAACAAGATCAGCCCCTCACCCGGTTGTCCCAGGTCAGGGGCTGATTCCGCACCGTGTGGCGGGTAGAGGATTCGAACCTCTGTAGCTTTCGCGACGGATTTACAGTCCGCTCCCATTGGCCGCTCGGGCAACCCGCCAGGGCGTGCCGCCACGCGGAACGCGGCAGCGGAAGCAAGGATAGCGGTTGCATCGGGCCGCCGCGCAAGCGGGTACCGTCGGCATGTCGTACCGCCGCCGGGCCGGCCCGGCGCACCTTCATGTCGTCCACAGCAGGAGCGGAATCATGGCAGCCAACCCGTCGTTCGACATCGTCAGCAAGGTCGACCGGCAGGAGATCGACAACGCCCTCCGGCAGACCGAGAAGGAGCTCTCCACCCGCTTCGACTTCCGGGGCACCGGCGCCGACATCTCGTGGTCGGGCGAGGAGGGGGTCAGCCTCCAGGCCGAGACGGAGGAGCGGGTCAAGGCGGCCCTGGAGGTCTTCAAGGAGAAGCTGGTCAAGCGGAACATCTCGCTGAAGTCCCTGGACGCCGGCGAGGCGCGCCCGTCGGGCAAGGTCCACAAGATCGACTGCAAGATCATCCAGGGCATCGACTCGGACAAGGCCAAGGCGATCAGCAAGAAGATCCGCGACGAGGGGCCGAAGGGCGTGCAGGCGCAGATCCAGGGCGACCAGCTCCGGGTGACCGGCAAGAAGAAGGACGACCTGCAGATCGTGATCTCCCTGCTCAAGAGCGAGGACTTCGGCGTCGCCCTTCAGTTCACCAACTACCGGTAGGGAACACACCGCAGCCTGCGCACCGGGCCAGATGTCGTCACCGTCGGGGGGGGGGGGGGGGGGCACCCCCCCCAACCCACGCCCCCGGGCCACCCCCCCCCCCCCCACC